>JAYEJR010000151.1:55437-58577 GCA_034660715.1 Campylobacterota bacterium
AAAATGGGGAAGGCTCTTTTGGGATTCGTCATAGGTTTTATGGGGAGATAGATGACTTAGATAAGTTTTTTGGTACCGATGATGGCGGAAATATGTACTTTGCACTTAAGTACTCACTCTTTGACAACCTTGTTCTTGGAGTTGATCATACAAGAGATCAGAGTGCTTATGGTGTTGGATTAGAGTACTCTCATGATTTTGAGTGGATAAAAGTAGGAGCCAGAGTGAATGGTTTTAGACTCAACACTGGATTAGATGAGTACAAGTATAGCTATCAAGCGATAGCGTCTCTACAAACACCAAACTATTTTGACCACTTAAACTTTAGTGTCAACTTCGGATACGATGCTTATGATGAACATCAGATATTTGGTGTTGGTGTTGACCTAAATGCTGAGAACTTTTTATCTTTTTTGACATTTACGGAGAGACTCTCACTTCTAGCAGAGTACTATCCACAAATTGACAAAGTCGAGGGTGTCTCTAAAGAGTATGACTCTTATGCTTTTGGTATCAAGTACCAAACCTATGGACACCACTTTGAGATAATGGCTACCAACTCATCAAATATGGACCCAAAATCGATGTCCTTAGGAACTAACAGTGAAAAGTTACACCTCGGGTTTAATATTAATAGAAAATTTTAATCGGAGAAAGAAAATGAAAACATTAATTATAAGCAGTTTACTAATAGGTTCGCTTTTTGCGAGTGAAATATACAAAAGTTACGACACAGAGTTACCAGAGCTAAAGATGCCTGACAACAACTTGTCCTTTAAAATGATAGATGGGTACCAAGACTACAAGATAGTTGCCACTCACTTTAGAACGGATAAAAATGAACTTCGTTACATCTTAGCAAATCCAATAGGATATAATGCATTAAAAGAAAGAGCTAAAGTGATGCCAGAGGGAAGTAAAATCGTTAAGATTGGTTGGTCTGTTAAAAAGATGCCACTCTTTCCTAGTGCATTAGAAGCCGATGAGATACAAAGAGTTGAGTACATGGTAAAAGACTCTAAAAGGTTTAACGCCGATGGCGACAACTGGGGATATGCTAGATTTCTCAAAAAAGGGGATAGTTATGAGAGCTGGAAAAAAGGGGCACAAGGGTGTATTAGCTGTCACAGTGCGGCACAAGGAAGTGACTATCTCTTTACAAATATGCAGTCAACCTTTAGATAGATGAAACATAGAATACTCATCGTTGAAGATGAACAAGAGATAGTCAACTTAATCTCCAATCGTTTAGACAAAGATAAGTATGATATAACAGTAGCACTGAGTGGAGAGAAGGCTCTTAACCTCATCAAAACAGAGGAGTTTGATCTTGTCTCTCTTGACATTATGTTACCCGGAGTTGATGGACTAACTCTCTGTAAAGAACTTAGAGAAGTAAATAAAAGTACTCTTATTATCATTGTAAGTGCATTAGACTTGAGTGAGAGTAAAGAGAATGCTTATAGTTTAGGGGCTGATGATTACATTGCAAAGCCCTTTTTACCTAAACTTCTTGCTCTTAAAATCGCCTCTTTACTACAAAGAAGGTTTGAGATGCTTAACTCTAGCATGGAGTTCAAAAAGATTGTGCAACATAACATTGCACTCCAAAGATTCTATATAGAGAACCAAGTTCTATCCTTAACACCAAGCGAATATATGATTTTTGAAACGCTCTTTAGCAACCCCATCAAGATATTTTCCAAAGACGAGTTGTCCCAAATACTCTATAATGAAGACCTAGGAAGTATAGATAGAGATGGGGTAAGAACTCATATATATACTCTGCGAAAGAAGATATCTACTCTAACTAATGTAGAAATTGTAAAAACAGTAAGAGGAACGGGCTTTACACTCTATGAGAACTAAAGGAGACTAATTGAGCATAAAATACAAAATACTACTGCCCTTACTCTTTATGGTGTTTTTTGCTATCACAACCATAAGCTACCTCTATGCGTACTATGTAGAGGAGTACATAAAAAAAACTTCTTATGAACAACTTGAATCTATCGGTAGCATTACAGAAGATAAGGTTGATTTATATATACAGCAGATGCATGACAAGCTAGAGCTGTTTAATACTAGAATGTACCTCTATAATAAACTATCAGAGTATGACAAGAGCAAAGATCTTGAGATACAAAAAATCATTGAAAATATTCTAGAGTTCTCCTACTCAAAGGAGGAGGATATAATAGACATCGTCATTTTAGATGCAAACTCCAAAATAATAGCCTCAAAACTAAGAAAAATAGACTCGCAAAATAGATTCATAAAGGGTGTCGCTCAAGAGAAAAAAGTTGTACAACGCACGCAACTCATCTACCCTAACGACAAAATCATGCCTAGACTCTACATAAGTTCCCCCATACTAAAAGAGGATAAGCTTATCGGAACTTCTATATTTGTCATAAAACTTGCCTATCTCAACAAGCTTCTTACAAATGACATAGAGATTGGTAAAACAGGTGAAATCTTTATGGGGAGCAAAAACGGAGATAAGCTCATACTCTTTACTCCTTTGAAGTTTTCTAACTATCCTATGTACTGCACAAATAGAGACTTTAATGAGTACATATCAAACCAAATGTCCTCAGCAAATCAAAAACAGCGTTTAGTCCAAAAAGCTCTTGATTATCAAAAAAGACCTGTAGTTTTGTCCCTTCATTACAACAAAACATTACAAGCAGTTATAGTCGTTAAAAAAGATATGAAAGAGTTGATGGAACCAATAGAGAAGATAAAACAGTATCAATTTATTATTTTATTTATCAGTATCGCGTTTATCACTCTTGCAAGTCTTCTCATCTCAAACAACATTATAAAAGTCATTAAAAATATAGTTAGAATCACATCTAACATCTCAAACGGGCAACTAAAAGAGAGAATAGAAGTATCTACTAAAGATGAGTTAGGCGAACTCGGAGAGTCAGTAAATAAAATGGCAAACTTCATGCTAAACGCCAATGAAATATCTGAAGCTATGGTTGTCAAACAGACAAAACTACTTCAAGAGAGTAATGATAAACTACAACTTAACAACCAAAACCTAAGCACCATTATCAAATCTCTTTCGCATGACATCAAAACGCCACTAACTATCATGAATGGCTACTTAGAAGAGCTAGATGATGGTT
>JAYEJR010000152.1:0-7410 GCA_034660715.1 Campylobacterota bacterium
CGTTTAAAAGATCTGAGTCTATTACATGTTTTGCTTTATCTTGATCGAGTGGACCAATAAAACCTGGAACAATTCCTATCTCTTTAAGTTCATCTTCTGTAACATCTACTATGTCAAGTGCTTCAGTAGCGTTCAGAGCTTTTACTTCTTGAAGTTCATCTGAGCCACGAAGAAAGAAAAGAACTATTTCACTCTCTTCTTCATAAATAACTTTTTTTGCAACACATTTTATAGTGTAATAAGGATCAACTTTAAAGTATGCCGCTAACTCATCGATACTTTTAACACCAACTGTTTGAAACTTGTTAAACTCAGCTTCAGGTGCTTCAGGAATATCTGTTCTTGATGAGCGAGTAGCAGCTTCTATATTTGCTCCATACTCACACTGGTTACATACTGCAATAGTATCTTCACCGCTATCTGCAATAACCATAAGCTCTTTACTTCCACTTCCACCGATAGAGCCACTATCAGCTTCAACAACTCTATAATCAAGTCCTAAACGAGTTAAGATTTTTTTATATGAAGCTTCCATAGCATCAAACTCTCTATCTAAGTCTTCAGTCGAAGAGTGAAAAGAGTATCCATCTTTCATGATAAACTCACGTCCACGCATAAGACCAAAACGCGGTCTTGCCTCATCACGGAACTTTGTCTTAATCTGATAAAGATTTAGAGGAAGGTTTTTATAAGATGTTACACGGTTACGAACCATATCAACCATCATCTCTTCATGTGTTGGCCCTAGAACAAAAAGGTTATCTTTTCTATCATGAAAACGTAAAAGCTCTTTTCCAAACTTCTCTATTCTTCCAGACTCTTTCCATAAAGAAGCTGGCGTTACAAAAGAGAGTTCTACCTCTTGTGCTCCAACCTTCTCCATCTCTTCATTCACAATATTTTCTATCTTTTTGATAACTCTTTTTGCTAAAGGCATGTAGTTATAAAGTCCAGCTGCAGTTTGTGAAACAAATCCCGCACGAGATAAAAATATATGACTTGCTAGTTGTGCGTCAGAGGGTGCTTCTTTGCTTGTTGGTATAAATGCTTTACTTCTTCTCAATTGTTGTCCTTAGTTTTTTTCTTTCATTATTGAAGCCATTGCTCCACTTAGTAGTTCGGTATGTGCATCTTGTGTTGAACATCTCATATTTGATGTTAAATCATGTAAAAATCTCTTAAGTGCTTGTTCACACATTTTTTGAGCCTCAGCTTCATACTCTTTTGGTAAAAAGCCACTGTTTATCACACGAAGAGTCTCCTCTTTTGCAGCCGCGTCAGCACGTCTATAAATCTCTTTTATCACTGGTTCAATATCTTGAGTATTTAACCACTCAAAAAACTCAACTATCCCTCGTCCTATTATGCCATGTGCTGCACGAGCCGCATCTTCACGAGAGTTGACATTTTCATCTACTATCACTTTTAAATCATCTATTACATAGAGGTTTATTCTCTCGCCTTTATGATAGTTTATATCTCTTGGAAGAGCTAAATCAAACCAATATCTATCATAATCTCTTGAGTGAATTATCTCATCAGTAATGATAGGTTCATAAGATGAAGTTGCTGTATAAAGAATCTCAAATTCATTGATGGCGTTTGCTAGTTCTGAATAGGGAATCGTTTTAGCAGAGCACTCTTTTGCAAGTGCTTCTGCTTTATGCTGTGTTCTGTTCATTATATATACATCAACACCGGCGTTTACAAGATGTTTAGCTGTTATCTCTGACATCTCTCCCACACCAATAATCAGTGCTTTTTTGCCTTGGACACTCTCTACTAATGACTTAAGCTTATTAACTGCTACACTTGCCATCGAGACTGGTTTTGAAGATATATTTGTAGAGTTTCTTACTTTAGCTGCACACTTAAATGCTGACTTCATCGCACGAGCGAGTTTCTTACCACAGAACTGATTGTCATAAGCAAATCTAAAAGCATCTTTTAACTGTCCTACTATCTGTGTCTCACCTATAACCATAGAGTCAAGTGATGCTGTAACGCTAAAGAGGTGATGTATAGCAGAACTATCATCAAATATATCAGCACGACCTTCTAGCTCTTCTATACTTATACCTGAACGACGACTAAGCATACTAAATATATGCTCAGTAGCAGCTGGAATATCATTACAGTTACACAGTACTTCCATTCTATTACATGTTGAGATTAAAATAGCTTCTGAGATAGCTTCGCTCTCAAGTAGAACACCCAAACAGCCTCTTTTATTCTCATCATCGGGATAAGATAGTTTTTCTCGTATTTCCATAGTGGCATTTTTATGTGTAAAACTTATAACAAGATAGTTCATTAGTAGCTTCTTTTTATCATACTTTGAAGTATGTTTACTAAATCTTCATCTTCACTCATAACAGCCTGAGCTTCATTTGACAACCTTGATGCAAGTTCAAAAGATTTTTCTATTGTTTTATGCTCTTGCATTTTAGACTTTATCCATGCAGCTTCATCTTCTGAAATCTCTTTTGTATGAGAAGATACTAATCTTTTTTGACCCTCTACATCTAAAGCGTCATAGAGGTAAATATACGGAAGTGTACATTTTCCTTCTACAAAGTCATTCATAGCAGGTTTACCAAGAGCTTCAGAAGTAGCAGTAATGTCTAAAATATCATCTATAATCTGAAAAGAGAGGCCAAGGTTTTTACCATAAAGAGCATGTTTAGCCGCATCTTTTCCAGCAAGTAAAGCAGCGGCTTTTGCAGCAGCTTCTATAAGTGTTGCCGTTTTAAGATAGAGCATATTTAGATATATCTCTTCATCAGAGTTAAACTCTTCTGCCATTTTTACATCCATCATCTCACCCTTTGAGAGTGCTGTAACTGATGCAGCTATAGTTCTTGCTATATCTCTATCAAACGCGACTAGCTCTGTAAAAGCTTTTGAGTAAAGAATATCACCTAGCATAACAGCTGTTTTACTTCCCTCAGTGGCGTTTACAGAAGTTACACCACGTCTAGTCATCGCTTCATCTATAACATCATCATGAAGGAGAGAAGCACCATGTATAAGCTCAACTATCGCAGCTAAAAGTGGAGCATCTTTATGCTCTGGTGCTATTTTAAGTATCAGTTTTGCACGTAGGCGTTTCCCACCACTTAACATTCCAAAGAGTTTTGTTACCTCTTCGTAGTCTATCTCTTGGATTAATCTTGCTAACTCTTGTTCAACTCTTTGCATATACTCTACTTTCTTTATTCATTATTTTAATCATTTTTTAAATACTCTAACTCTATTTGTGACTTTTTATCAGATAAAAAGAGCTCAAAATCTGCACTGTTTTTTGCATAATCAAATTCTTTAAACTTTACTAAAATGTAAGGTACTTCATAATGGTCAGCACCCTTTGTTTTTAGATAAACTTTAAAACTTTGATTTCTTGTGTTTAAGTAAAGAATGTTTTGTGCTACTTCACCGCCATAAGAGCGAAAGAGTACTAAACCTTCATTTACATAAAGTGTCCATCGAAACTTAAAAAGTCGGATATTGTTCCTATATTTTACAAGAATTTTTGTTTGCTCATCCTTTTTAAGGGATATTTTTTGCATATCTCTAAACTCAATAGCCTCACTCACACTAAAAAGTAATACTAATGTGATGAACAATCGTAAAATCAATTTCATCTACTTAATTATCTGTGTCCCTATACCCTCAGATGTAAAGAGTTCTAAAAGCATTGAATGCTCTAACCTTCCATCGATGATATGTGCTTTTTCAACACCACCCTCTATAGCTTCTAAACAAGCATCAACTTTTGGAACCATTCCACCGTTTATCGTTCCATCTTTTTTCAGGGCTGTTACATCTGCTCTTGTTAAAGAGGGGAGAAGATGTTTCTCAGCATCTAAAACACCTTCTGTATCTGTAAGGAAGATAATTTTATTTGCACCAACTGCTTTAGCAACATAAGAAGCACATAAGTCAGCGTTTATATTAAAACCTGGATGACCCATCTCTTCACCAGCAGCTATAGGTGCGATAACTGGAATGAATTTCTCATATATTAGGTTATTTATAACTTCTGCTTTGACATCAATGACATTTCCAGTTAAACCCCACTTAGCGAAGTCTTTTGCCTCAGCGGTAATGAAGTGTGCATCTTTACCACTTACACCGATAGCTTTTGCACCATGAGAATTTAAAAGAGAGACTATCTCTTTATTTATCTCACCACTCAAAATCATCTCTGCTATTCTCATAACCTCTTTTGTGGTAACTCTTTGACCCTCAATAAACTTTGTATCAATATCAAGTGCATCTAACATCTCAGTGATTTTCTTACCACCACCGTGAACGATTACAGGCTTGATACCTACTAGATACATTAGAAGTATATCTTCAGCAAACTTCTCTTTTAACTGTGGTGATGTTTGTGCTGAACCGCCATACTTGATAACTACTATCTCTTTAGAGAACTCTTTTATAAATGGAAGAGCTTCTAATAGTGTTTTAACTGTTTCAATTTTTGCTTGCAATATAGTCCCCTATAATTTCAAATACTCTTGGGTTAACTTGAACTTCTAAATCCATAAGAGTTAAAGGAAGTCCAAAAGATTCAACTTTAACATAGTCTTTATATGTAACTAGTAGTGAATCCGAACCATCTTTTTGTAAAACCTCTTCAAGCTCTTCTTTAACAAAAGAGTGATGATCTTCAAAATAATTTTTAGAAAGAACTTCAGGTAGATACTTATCTAAACGCGAAGGTCTTGCGATGGCTGTTAAAAGCGACATTTTATCACATCTATCTTTAATCTCGACTACCCTCTTAAAGTCCACTCCATCTTCTAAAAGAGTAGCCTCTTTTTTACTCCATAACCTTTCGCGAAATGGACCTGATGGTAGACAAAAGCTGTTTGATGATTTTACATCTATGAGTATGTCAAGCTTTTGTATGTCATGTTTGGAATAGCCATCATCTAAAAAGATAAGTTTTGCTCCTAAATCTTTAGCTTTTGTTATTCCTTTTTTTCTATCTTCGCTTACTATAACGACGGCGTTTAGAAGTTTACGAGCATATATCATAGCCTCATCACCACTAATGTTTACATCTTCTAAAATCTTTTCTCTATCTCTTACTACATAAAGACCTTCAGAATCTCGTCCATATCCACGAAGAACTATCGCAACATTTTCATACTTACTTGCTAAAGTAGTAACAAGAGGTGTTTTTCCACTTCCCCCTACATTTAGATTTCCTATACTTATAATAGGAACACCAAAGTCCTCTTCTGTTTTAGTTTTAAAACGCAGCCACATTAACATACAATAAAGAGAACTAAGAGGTAGAAAAATATAAGAGATTATTTTTTGAAAAGAAGATGGGTTGTAGAAGTACTCTTCAACCCAAAACACAAGAGATTTTTTCAATGAAATCTATACTCTTGTTTTAGCGATTTTCTTGATGTTGTCTATAACACTTTTTACATCTGCATCACTCATATTTGCATATATAGGAAGAGATAGAACTTGCTGAAATGCACGGAGTGCTACTGGAAAGTCATTTACACGAAGAGAGTACTTTGACTTATAGTATGTAAGTAGGTGTAAAGGAATGTAGTGTAACCCTGTACCTACACCAACATCACGAAGTTTTAGTGCAAATGAATCACGGTTTTTATCTATCTTAACGATGTATAAAGAGAATGGGTTCTCTTCATTCTCCATAGATGGAATCGTAATATGTTCTACATTCTCTAATGCTTTAGAGTAACTCTGAGCTATCTCTTGTTGGCGTTTAATACTCTCATCTTGTTCAACTATGATAGAACGGATATAAGCAGCGTTTATCTCACTCATAGAGTAATCATTTCCAATGTCAATAACATCGTAGATATACTCTAAAGAGTCTTCATCACGAACGATAGCATGGTTAGCTAGTAGACGAGCTCTCTGTATAATATCATCATCATTAGTAGTAAGCATACCACCATTACAGATGTTTTTCTTTAAGTGAGAAGAGAAGTTAAAACAAACTATATCAGCTCCAGTAGAACCAATTTTGTCGCCTTTATATGTAGCACCAAGTGCTTCACAAGCATCTTCAACGATTTTAACATCATAATGCTTTGCCATTTTATAGACACGCTCTAAATCAACTGTAGCACCACCAAGGTGAGTGATGATAACGGCTTTTAGTTTTTTACTTTTGTTCTCTTCAAGATAAGTTTCTAGCTTATCAAGATTTATATTATAAGAGTCGGCATCTATATCTATAAACACAGGTTCAGCATCAAAGTGACGAACAACTTCTGGTACATTAGGATAAGCATTTACACAACATACAACTTTATCTCCACGTTTAAGATCTAGTGCAAGCATCGCTAAGTGTAGTGCTGATGTTCCATGTGAAGTCGCTAGTGCATACTCTGAACCTACATAAGATGCAAATTCATTCTCTAACTCTTCTACATGGTTTATGTCTTCACCATCAAGTGCATCACTTACATTTGAGTGTGCATCTCGTGAACTCTCATATCTACTAAATGGTATTTTTAAATCTTTCACAATAATTTCCTTTATAAAGTTATATCCCTAGGATAGTTAAAATCATGGTTAAGTGTTCGTGAAGTTAGTTTTGCGATAACTGGCATCTTTCTTTTAAAATGATTACGAAAAATTCTTTTGATTATCATCTCTAACATATTTGCATCTATACCTTTTGCAACTATCTCTTCTACACTTAACCTATCTTCTACATAAAGCTTCATCGCACGATCTAGTTGTGCATAGGTAAAACCTAAATCTGCTTCATCACTCTGTCCATCCCATAAGTCTGCTGATGGTGGTTTTTTTATAATACTCTTGCTTACATTTAAATACTCTGCAAGTTCAAATACTTCGCTTTTATATAAATCACCTATTGGATTAATAGCTGAAGCTAAATCTCCATAGAGTGTTCCATATCCAAGCATTAGTTCACTTTTGTTACTAGTTCCTAAAACAAGAGCATTCTCTTTTGCACTTAAATCAAACAGAGTTGACATACGCATTCTAGAAGAGAAGTTCCCTTTTCTTAGATTGTCTAAGTCTGGGTTCATAGCTTCATATGCACTAAGCATTGGTTCTATAGAAGCTGTAATATTTCTCATTGAAAAATCTCTACAGAGTTCATCAGCATCATCTAATGAACTTTGAGAAGAGTACTGTGATGGCATTTTCACACACAAGAGGTCGTTTTTAAAGACATTTTGTGCTAAAACCGCTACAACAGCTGAATCTAAACCACCACTCAGACCTACTACTACTTTTTTGATACCTGTTTTTCTAACTTCATTATCTAAAAAGTGTTCTAAGTAGTCTGTAATCTGTGAATACTTACTCATGTAATTGGCTAAACCTTTATAATTTATTAACAAAAAATATTATATCCAAGTTTAGTAACAAGTT
>JAYEJR010000153.1:0-7378 GCA_034660715.1 Campylobacterota bacterium
ACAAGCACCCTGCTCTTCCATACTCTCTTCATCAGATGGGTTCACTCATCATAGAGCTAACACCAACAACACTTACATCTAACTTTTTAAATATAGATGGTAAAATAGCAGATGAATTTACAATAACAAAAAACTAACTAAAAAATATGAGGAAAATATAATGAACAAAAATGATATAAGCATAGTAATACTTGCGGCAGGAAAAGGTAGCCGTATGAAATCACCAACGGCAAAAGTACTCCACTCCATAAGTGGAAAGCCTATGCTTTATCATATCATTAAAGCTTCATTAGAGATCTCTAATGACATTACAGTTGTTATCGCTCACCAAAAAGAGGCAGTTGCTGAACAGATGGAAGCTTTTTTTGAGAACATCAACTTTGTAGTTCAAGATGCAGATAACTTTCCAGGTACTGGTGGAGCTATGAAAAATGTAACTCCAAAAAATGAAAAAGTTTTAGTTTTAAATGGAGATATGCCACTTATCACATCTGAAGCACTCCATGGGTTTATAGATACTAATGCCGATGTTATCATGTCTATCTTTGATCTTGAAAACCCTACTGGTTATGGTCGCGTTATCATAGATGAGAACAACCAAGTTCAGTACATAGTAGAGCAAAAAGACGCAAACGAGTCAGAACTGAAAACTACTACTGTAAACGCAGGTATATATGCGTTTAGCAAAGCTGTTATAGAGAAGTACATTCCACTACTCAGTAACGACAATGCACAAGAGGAGTACTACTTAACAGATGTAGTTGCAATGGCAAAGGCTGACAACTTAAGTATAGCTCCACTTCTTGTAGATGAAGAGCATTTTAAAGGTGTAAACTCTAAAAAAGATCTCAGTGATTCAGAAGAAATCATGCAAGATCGCATAAAAACCCACTGGATGAACAGCGGTGTTATCATGCAACTACCTTCGACTACTTACATAGAGTCTACTGTAGCGTTTGAGGGTGAGTGTATAGTAGAAAATGGATGTCGTTTAACAGGTGAAACACTTATCACAGAGTCTCATATAAAAGCTGGAAGTGTTGTTGAAGATAGTGTAGTTAAGAACTCTGATGTTGGTCCACTTGCACACCTTCGTCCAGCTTCATACATAGAAGATACTCATATCGGAAACTTTACAGAGGTTAAAAAGTCATCCCTTAAAGGTGTTAAAGCTGGACACTTAAGCTACATCGGTGATGCACAGATAGATGAAGGGACAAACATCGGTGCAGGAACTATCACTTGCAACTACGATGGCGTTAAAAAGTATAAAACTATCATAGGTAAAAATGTTTTTATAGGAAGCGATAGCCAACTAGTTGCACCTGTAACTATCGAAGATGATGTTATGATAGCAGCAGGAACTACAGTTTCAAGTGGTGTTATAAAAAGTGGGAACCTTGTTCTTACAAGAGTAAAAATGAGAAGTATAAAAGACTACTTCTACAAGCACTTTGGCAAGAAATAGTGAATAAGCTTCTTATAGTCTGGTCTAGTGGTGAAAGAGAAGTAGCTAGTAAACTCATACTATTATATGGTTCGGTGATGCTTGAACGTAACTACTGGGATGAAGCAACTATAATGATATGGGGACCTTCTGCAAAACTACTTGTTGAAGATAAAGAGCTGCAAAAACAATTTGAAGTTGTAAAGAGAAGTGGTGTGAAGTTTAATGCCTGTGTAGTTTGTACAGATGACTATGGTATCTCAGAGGAACTAAAATCTATGGGAATAGAACTCATTCACACTGGAGAGATGCTTACACATGCTCTTCAAAGTGATGACACAAAGATCATCACTTTCTAAACCTAAACCGAACTCTTCTATAGTCTCTTTTGCAGTTTCAATTGACACCATCCCAAAGGTGTAAGTACCTCTCCATAAGTAACCCCAACTTCAGCGATAAGTAAATAGTTCTAGTGCAAGGCAGATTTCTGCAGAACTAGCTGGCTAATCCAAAGGAATCTAACGAAGCAATAGGGCTATTTACTTATCGCCCGAAGGGAAGTTTAAAAAGAGGGCTACTGCTTCGTTAAAAATCCTTGTACCCAAAGGGCATAGCAAAAGTACAATAAGTACAACTGCGAATTTTTGTCTCACATTAGCCCTCTTTTTAAGCTTCTGAAGTTGGGGTTACTTATGGAGAGGTACTTATATAAAGAGGATTAAGTATATTTAGATAAAATGAGTAAAATAAAAAACAATTTTTAAAGAGTTACTAATGAACATTCCTATTGACTTACTCAAAGATAAAAAGATACTACTTGGAGTAACAGGTTCTATCGCTGTCTACAAATCTCTTGAGCTTACACGTCTCTTTATAAAAGCAGGAGCAAATGTAAGAGTTATCATGAGTGAATCAGCAAAAAAGTTTGTTACACCTCTTACTTTTGAGACACTTACTTCAAACAAAATTTTAGATGATACAAATGAGTCTTGGGTGAATGATCACAACCATATCAAGATAACTGAATGGGCAGATGTACTTGTGATAGCACCAGTTACAGCTAACACTATCGCAAAACTCTCAAACGCCATCGCTGATAACATTCTTTTACAATCTGCTCTAGCGTTTAGTGATGAGAAGATCATAGCCCCATCAGCAAATACAAATATGCTTTTTAATTCCTTAACACAAACAAATCTTAAGACCTTAGAGAGCAGTAACTACACAGTTGTAAACACTCAAGTAAAAGAACTTGCATGTAAAACTACTGGTGATGGTGCTATGGCAGAGCCTCTAGAGGTTTTTTACTCAACAGCAAGAACACTTCTAAAAGATACTTTTTGGATGGACAGAAGTGTAGTTCTAACTGGTGGCGGAACTATAGAAAAGATAGATGATGTTCGTTACCTCTCTAACTTCTCTAGTGGGAAGATGGCATCATCACTTGCTACTGCTCTTTACTGCAAAGGTGCAGATGTAAAACTCATCGCTACTAGATTTGAAAGTAATCTACCGAGTGGCGTTTTAAAACTTGATGTTGAAAATACACAAGATATGTTGAGTAGCCTTGAGACTTCTATATCCCAAGCTAAAGACTCAAGTAAGAAAAAACCCTATCTATTTATGGCAGCAGCTGTGAGTGACTACATTCCATCAGCGACTCAAGATGGAAAGCTAAAAAAGGATGCTCTTGGCGAAAGTTGGAACCTACCTCTTACAAAAAACATGGATATTCTTGCAAGTATAGATAAAGAAGGCATAAATAGTATTGGCTTTAAAGCAGAGATAGATAGAGTAAACGCCACTAAAAATGCTACAAAAATGTTAAAAAACAAAAACCTAGATGCAGTTTGCCTAAATATCTTAAACAACTCATCAAGCTTTGGAAGTGATGATAATACTATAGACTTCATCACAGATGATGGAGTCACATCTTTAGCCACTGCAGATAAAATAACAATCAGTTTTGAGATTCTTCAAAACGCTAAAAATATAAAGAGTAACTAATGAATAGAGCAAAACATATAGCAATAATAATGGATGGAAATGGTAGATGGGCTGAGAACCAAGGACTTAAACGAGTCAAGGGTCATGAAGCTGGTTCTGAAGTTGTAAGAGAGATTACAGAGTACTGTGCGGCAGATGAAGAGATAGAACGTTTAACACTCTATGCTTTTTCTACAGAGAACTGGAAGAGACCGCGTTTAGAAGTTGAGTTTTTGATGAAACTACTTGATAAGTACCTAAACAAAGAGCTTCAAACCTATGTAGATAACAACATCCGCTTTGAACCTATAGGAGACCTAAGAGCTTTTTCAAAAGGACTGCAAAAGACAATAGCTATGGTTGTTGAAAAAACTGCACACTGTGATGGTCTTGTTCAGTCTCTCGCTTTAAACTATGGTTCTCAAGATGAGATTTTACGTGCTGTTAACTCTCTTAAAAAGATAGATGGTGAAGTTACAGCTGAGATGTTAAGTAATGAGCTGGACTCTAAACATGATGTTGACCTTCTTATAAGAACTGGTGGAGATCATAGACTCTCTAACTTTCTACTATGGCAAGCGGCTTACGCTGAACTCCACTTTACTGATACGCTTTGGCCAGACTTTACAGCACAAAAGCTTCAAAAAATCATCGAAGAGTTTACAACGATAGAGCGTCGTTTTGGTGGTCTTAAATAATGGAGAGTACTATTGCTTTTGTCTTTGGCTTACTCTTTGGCTCTTTTTTAAATGTAGTCATCCTACGTATACCAAAAGGTGAAAGTGTTGTTTTTAAATCTTCACACTGCTACTCTTGTGGAAATTCTTTAAAACCTTGGCACAATATACCTCTTTTTTCATGGCTTTTTTTACGTGGAAAATGTTCATTTTGTAAAGCAAAAATCTCTATACAGTATCCTCTTATAGAGTTAACATCAGGACTTCTGTTTCTTGCAGTAGCTACTCAGTATGGGCTCTCTATCCCAGCACTTTTTATAGCTCTAAGTTTTTTAATGCTACTAGCCCTCTCTATGATAGACTTCAAGTACAAAATGGTTCCAGACTCTCTGAATCTTTTAGCAATACTTTTTGCGATACTTGGAGCTTGGAGTCTTAGTGGCTTTATCTTAAACCTTCAAAATGCCCTACTCTTTGCAGGTGGTTTTACCCTTTTAAGATTTGCACTCTCATACTACCTAACATCATCAGTTTTTCGTGCAGGTCTCAAGACTCAAACATCATGGAACAAAGCATACGATAGAACACCTTTTATTGAAGCAATGGGCGAAGGTGATATCATGGTCGCTGCTACGATGGGAGCACTTCTTGGTGTGAAACTTGCATTAGTTGCTATCTTCTTATCTGCTCTTTTAGCTATGCCTGTTATGTTAGCAGTTTTAAAACACTCGGCAGAGGAGCAGAGAGTACCTTTTGTACCTTTTTTAGCTCTAGCTACTTTTATAGTTTTCATTTATGAAAGTCCTATTTTAGCTTATATAGAAGCGAACTACTAAGTATGAATAGACTCCAAAAGTATATTATTAGTAACCTATCTTCACTATTTGTTTCTATATTTTTACCTCTATTTGCCATAGCTTCGGTTATTTTTCTTATCAAGCTTGCGACATATACAGCTATCATTCAACTCTCTATTTGGGAGATGACTAAACTCTACCTTTTTGTTCTACCTGAGATTCTTTTTTATACACTTCCTGTTACTTTTTTCATAGCAGCGACACTGACACTCTTTAAACTCTCAAATGACAACGAAATTGTTGTTCTTTTTGCACTCGGTATCAAACCCTCATTCATCATCAAAACACTTTTTAAACCTGCTTTTTTACTCTCTGTAGTGCTTAGCTTTAACTTCTTCATCCTTTTTCCTCATGCAACTGTACTCTCAAGTAACTTTGTCTCTTACAAGAAAAGTGAAGCGAAGTTTAACCTCGCAGCTAGTGAGTTTGGAAATAGCTTTGGAGATTGGTTACTTTATCTTGGAGAGAAGTATGAAGATGGTAGTTATGGAAAAGTTTTTCTTTTCAATAAAAAAGAGAAAGAAGAGATTCTCATAGCTGCTAAAAAAGCTGAACTCATAAACGACTCAGGTATCTTAAGACTTAAACTACAAAAAGGTGAAGGATATAGCTATTCCAAAGAGAAGTTTACACAGATAAACTTTGAGACTATGTTTATAAATGATACGATGACAACATCTCTACAGACCTATAGAAAACCACTTGATTATTGGCTCTCAAACGATAGAGCGGACTCTAAACGCCATATGTTTATCACAGATACACTACTGAGTCTCTTTCCTATCATCAGTCTCTTCTTAGTTGCCTCTATCGGCATAGTCCATGCGAGACATCAAAAAACTAGTGTTTATCTACTTCTCTTTGGTGGTATCATTCTCTTTTATGGTTTTACACTTGGACTTCAAGATTCACTTGTATATATGACCATTCCCATAGTTGCTATCTCTTGGCTTGTCATCACATACACTATGTACCGAAGAAACATCGTAAACAGGTTCTAATGAGAGTAGCACTCACAATAGCCTACAATGGTACTTACTACTTTGGTTCGCAAACACAAACAGAGACACCTCACACTATACTCGGAGAGCTCCAAAAAGCTTTAAAGCAGTTAGGCATAAAAGAGAAAGTTATCGCTAGTGGAAGAACTGACAAAGGAGTACATGCTTCAGGACAAGTGTGTCATATAGACCTACCTCCTTTTTGGGATGAACCAGCAAAACTTAAACGTGTTCTAAATGAGATGCTTCCCTCTTCTATACTCATAAAGTCAGTCAAAAAAGTGAGCAGTGAATTTCATGCTAGATACAGTGCAAAAAAACGTATGTATCGCTACATCATAAAAGAGGGTGAATCCAACCCTTTTGAGGCAGATTATATAACTTTTTTAAAGAGTGTTGACTTTGAAACTATCCAAAAAAATATACAGCAGTTCATAGGCGAGCATGATTTTGTGAACTTTATGAAAACAGGTAGTGATACAGGAAGCTCTGTAAGAGAAGTCTATAAAGCTTTTGCTTATAGATATAAAGGATATATCATCTTAAACTTTCAAGCTAACGGTTTCTTACGCTCACAGATTCGTTTGATGGTTGGTTCACTGTTATACCTCAATGATACACAAATACAAGAGATGCTAAACGCCACTCAAGTACACAAGAGAAAACCAGCTCCACCAAATGGCCTCTACTTAGCAAAAATAAACTACTAAAGGAAAACTATGTACGAAGATGTAAAAATGCCAGAGGGCATGAAACCTGAAATGTTAGAACACTTAATGGATCCAAAGAACTACGGAAAACTTGAAAATGCGAGTGGCATTGGAGTCGCTCTTGATGAGAAGACTAAAGAGTATGTTATCTTCTACACACTGCTTGAAAAAGAGACCATAAAAGATGTCAAGTTCGCTACAAATGGTTGTCAAGATACTGTAGTGATAGGTTCAATGTTTACAGAGATGATAATGGGTAACGATATAGAGTATGCAAATGGTGCCATTGCTAAAATGACTGAAAAGCTAGGTAAACTCTCAGCACAACAACAAGTATGTGCTGACATCGTTTTCTCAGGATTTATCGCTTCACTTAAAAACTATGAAAATGTACAAAATGGTGCTGATGAAGAGTTACACCTACTGAAGATGAAAGATAGTTGTGAAGTAGTCCAAGAGTCAAAGGAGTAAAAAATGGATAAAACATACCAAAAAAAGCATGAACTATGGATGAGTATAACATTTGCCTCTTTTGCCATCAATGATGAAGAGATAAAGTCTCGTCTTTATGAGTTTTCTCTAATGGCGTTTAGACATATGAAGTGGCTTGGAGAGGAGATCCTCGCAGAGGGTGGAGAGTTTAATTACGACAGAAATATGCATCTTACAAAAAATACAAACCTCTTTACCATTTTAATGC
>JAYEJR010000154.1:0-26703 GCA_034660715.1 Campylobacterota bacterium
CTTAGTTTTCAATGATCTCAAACATCTCTCTTAAACTTCAACTCGAAGTTTCGTAACCCGTTTTAAACAAGGTGTCTCTGTTTGTGGATGGGAATTATAGGGGGTATATGCTTAATAAAAGCTTAATAACTGGAGGGGATTTTTAATTTATTCTTTTTCCACTATTAAATACATACTGATGAGCTATTTAAAATACATACATAACCTGTTTCTGGTCTTATTCTCAGCACAACATTCTCACTTCCATCTGACAATGTTATATCACAATTAGTCTGAATTAAATTATCACTTTCATATGCAGTATTATTCCCGCTCATATCACCTTTTAATGGTCTTCCTAAACTATCAAAAACTATTCTATAACCATCACTACTCGGACAACCACCTGTTAATTCTATAGATGTAACCCCATAACTTTTTCCAAGATTTAATTTCTTCATTCCCTTAAAATCATCATTTGTATAATCCAAAGCAGCTGTTGCACTATATCCTCCAGTCATAATTTGATTGGAGTTTTCAGGATTTTTTGCCACTTCACTTTCTTGTGCGTCTCCTCTAGTAACGGCATTACCTGTTCTATCTGAAAATATTGTATAAGCCCAAACATCACTACCTCCGGTGTAACTACTAGAAGAAAAAACTAACTGCCATCTATCCTTAAACCAAATCAAGTCACCTGCGGTATCAATTCTTAATGCATTATACTTATCATCGACAATTGCCAAATGTTGTGTATATCTAATATGAGACTGAAGTTGTATTGCAGCTTCTTGCAGCGGATTAGTTTTTGTACTAGGAAGAATTGTTGCGGCTAATATTCCAATAACAACTATTGCAAATACTAACTCTATCATTGAGAATGCTTTTTTCATACATAAAGTATAGCTAAAAAAAGTAGAATTTAAAAGTTTGAATTTATAAAGAGGATCTAAAGAGCAAAAGCTCTTTAGTTATGTAGAAAATGAATCTATATCTTTTCTGCTACAGGAACATCGTAAAGGATATCATCCATTGGGTGTCTATACATTGGCATTGCAAGACGTTTTTCATCAAGGATATGACCGATGAAACCGATTGAACGACCAACGATGAAGAATGCGTTTAGAGTACCAGAAGCGATAAACTCGTTAATCTCTTCTTCAGAGTAACCTAATGCTCTCCACATATCTACCATTAAGATACCGATAGTACCATCAACGTTTAAGATAAGGTTCTCTTTTTTAGACGTAGTAAGAGCTTCAACAGTTCTTGCATAGTCTAAAAGAGGAGTAGCTGGGAAATGCTCAGCAGCATAATCCATTAAACCTTTAACACGTAAGTCTGGATTTTTAAGAGACTTAATACGGTGACCAATACCTGGAATTGGAATACCCTCTTTTTTCATATGACCTAAGAACTCTTTTGGAGACAGACCGTTGTCATCAGCATATTTAAAGTGCTCAGCAGCACCATCAATAGCACCACCAAAACGTGGGCCAATTGTTAATAGACCTGTTACAAGTGACTCAACAACAGATTTACCAGCACGAGCAGTTACTTTTGCATTGTGAGCACCAGAAACAGCAGGACCGTGATCAGCAACAGTTTTCATTACAGTCTCAATAAAGTCAGTAGCCCATTTTGGATACTGTTTTTTGAACCATAGAAGTGATACAACGTCACCGATACCTTTACCAGTATCTGGAGTAGCAACACTAGAGATTGGAAAACCTGCATATGTAGCTTCATCACCTCTATCATCAGAAATAGTACAGATAAACTCTTTACTTCTTCTAACAGTAGGACAAACACTCATCTCTGGCTCAGGAATATCAGCTAATTTAAGGTCAGTAAAAACTTTGTTAATCATAGCTGGTAATTCATTGAAAGATGCCGGTACGTGGATACCAGCTTCTGCCATAGCCTTATTTTTATACTCTGCAGTTTCAGAATCAGCATTTGCAGAAGCACCTGCATGACCAAACTGAACACCAGAGTCATAATACTTAGCAATTGTACCGATACACCATGCAATAACTGGTTTAGTAATAGTACCATTTTTGATAGCTTCAATTACTTTATACTCTTCAGTACCACCAACTTCACCAAGAAGAATCATATATTTAACTTCTGGGTTTTTTTCCATTCTAAGAAGGTTATCAATAAAAACTGAACCAACAAATCTGTCACCACCAATAGCAACACCCTCAGCAATACCATCAGCATTGATAGAGATAATGTTAGAAAGCTCGTTAAATAAACCACCTGAACGAGTCACAAGTCCACATGAACCTGCACGGTGAAGTTTAGAGTTAACGATATTAGTGATAGTACCACCAATGTTAGCTACTTTGAATGCACCTGGAGTGATAGCACCAACAGTAGCAGGTCCAATAACAACAACACCTTTTTCACGAGCTGTTTGGTTCATACCACGAGCTAAACGCTCAGGAATACCTTCAGCAGTAATCATCATAGATGAGAAACCACCAATTTCTAAAGCTTCCATAGTTACTTCGTAAGCAGTTCTAAATGAAGCAAAGTTTAAAAGAACGTCAGCTTGAGGCTGAGCAGCTTTTGCATCTGCAGTTGTTTTGAAAAGAGGAATCATAACTTCATCTGGTCCAAAAAAGAACTTCTCAAATTTGTTTCCACTTGTAGGTGCAACGATAGCTGCAACCGATGGAGTTTTTCTTTGAATAGTGTAATCGTAATCTAGCATTCTTTGGATAGCAGTTTTGTTGTTATTCCAAAAAATCGCTTGTGTGTCTTTTGTATATAATCTTTCCATATTTTCTCCTTACTTCTCTAACGCCATACGAACGATGTCTGTAACATGCGTCTCTGGTCCGTATACTTCAATGTATAGACCTAGTCTATCTGCAGCTTCTTTAATATCTTTAAGACCTTTTTCGTAGTTTGGTCCACCACGTCTTACATAAATCTTAAGATCTACAGCTTTCATTTTTTCAGCGTATACTTCAAATGCTTGAATAATACCTGTAAATGTCTTAGCTACATCAGTAAAGTTAGCGATAGCTCCACCGATAATCATAACCTTACCACGACCTTGAGGGTCTTTCTCTCTAGTCATTAAGTCAAGTAATGTTTCTGCATAAAATTTTGTCTCACCAGTAGTTGGACCACCTGAGTACTCACCATAGTTAGCAAGATCATCGATTCCAGCCATATCAGCAATAGTATCAGCATAAACAACTGAAGCACCACCACCAGCAACCATAGTCCAGATTCTAGCTTCTGGTTTAAGTAGAGTAAGTTTAAGTGAAGCACCAGTTTTAGCATCTGCTTCTTCTATAGCTTCAACTTCTGGAGACTTAGCTTCCATACCAAATGCAGTTGGATATTCAACATCACCCCATGCATCTACCATCATAAATCCAGCAGTATCATCAAGTTTTGCAACCATATCTAAAAGCTCAATTTTATTACCTTGCATAACAAAAGGATTAATCTCAAGGTATGCGAAGTTTAGTTCACGGTAAGCTTTAAAGAAACCAATACAAAATTCAGCAAAGTTTGCCTTATCTTTATCAGCTACGTCTTTAGGTACATTTGCTCTGATTTTTTCAGCAATTTCATCTTCAGTTGCAGTAATTGGAAATGCTACTTCAGTAACTTTTGCATCCCAGTTTTCTTCAATCGCGATACCACCCTCTGCAGACATATAGATAACATCATCGTCACCTACACATGTAGCAGAAACATAGTATTCTTCTGATTGTTCGTGTGGAGTAAATGGCTCAACAATAAAGTTTGTTAGCTTATCTACAGATGGTTCACCAGCAGGAGTATCACCGTCAAATGAGAAATAAACTTTTTGATCACCAGTAGATTTTTCACCAATCCAAGAAGCAGCTTTAGCTAAAGTCACATCACCTGGTTTAGCATCTCTAAAAAGAACTAAGTCATTCATACCACGCTTACCAAATAACATATCTGGTTTTGCTACTAATTTCTTGTCATTTAACCAAGATGCAGTTTTTGCAGCCTCAATTAGTTCTGATCCATTTTGAACCATAACTGTTTCGTATGCATAAGTAAAATCTGGAAAGTATTTATCCCAGTGCTTTGCTAAGATTGACTTAGCATCATATTCTCGTATCGCTTTTTGAGCCATAGAAACTCCCTATATTGATATTTGAAAATAATCTTACCATATTATTATTGATGAATATCTTCAGTTTATATTTCATATTAAATTGCTTTATAAACTGTTTAGATTCGTAACATTAGCTTTATATAGATCTGTTTTTTTGTAACGAATAGTTACACTTAATCTCTCATCACCATTTATACTACTTTCTTCTAAGATATTTTCTTCACAATAATCAATATTATAGAAATATAGTCTTTGTTGCATTTTTTTATCTGTATTTACACACTTCAAATTCATTTTTTCTAACTCTGCGGCTAACTCTTTAGCTACATGCATTTTATATGCAAAATGTTTTTGAGGATTATCTATCACTGTATATAGTTCTTTGTTAAAAAATACTATAAATGTATTAGATATTAAAAGTATAAATGAAATTACGAATGCTAACTTATATCTTATTCGAAATATTTTTAGTCTTACTCTATAGGAACTTATAAATGATTGTGCTGCTAAAGGTAATGCAATTATTAAGTATGGAGCAAAATCTTCAATTGGTATCCTTTGTCTAAAAGATAAGGCTAGTGATAGTAGTAGTGTTGTTGAAGTGATGTACCATATCATATCAATACTTGATGTCAGGTACCTTCTATATAATGAGTAAGTAAGATAAATAAATATGATAGGTGTAAAAACTGCACTGTACACACCTATAGTGTCTAGAAAATGGCCTTTGGGATAACCAAATATATTAAATCCATACAGTAAACTTGTTACAATATATAACCCTAAGACATAAAGAGTTAATAAGTGCTGTTTCTCTTTTATAAAGAATATAAATAAGCCTAAAAATAGATATGCAAACCCAATATCAATTAAAGCAAAAATTAATAATAGTATATTAGAAAACAGTTGTGGTGTTTTATCATATATGTAAACAAAAAACAGTAGTCCAAATATAATCATTCCAGCACTATTGATAACTACAGCTGAACTAACTACACCTGGTAAAAGTACAAAAACAAGTAATAGCCATAGCCTATTTCTTTGCAAGCTTATATATGGAATCGATATCAGGTAAATTAGTACTACACTCATTAGATGAAAAAGAATCATCACAAAACGTAATCCAAAGTCATTTTGTCCAAACATATTTATTGAAGTATTAATAAGAAGTTGTAAAAAAGAAAACGGACCATATAGTAGTAATGACTCTTCATAAGAGAGAGAAATATGGGATATTTGAAAAAATAAAATTACTGCATCTATTCCTAAGATTAGAAACAGACCGTACTTTAAAATCATAGCTTTAAAAAATTTCCAATTATTTCATGTCCATATTGACTCATTATTGATTCTGGATGAAACTGAACACCGTATATCTCTTTATCTTTAACACGGAGTGCCATAATTTCATTATCATCTGTACTATATACCGTTGGCTCTATAGCTTCTGGTAGTGTAGCTTTATCTACTATAAGCGAGTGATAACGTGTAGCTATAAACTCAGATGGTAAGTCTTGAAATATTTTACATGAAGCTACTTGCTTCATTGTTGAAGTTTTTCCATGCATCATATTTTTCGCACGTACAACATCTCCACCAAAAACTTGGGCAATACTTTGATGACCTAAGCATATACCTAAGATAGGAAGTTTATCTGTAAAATGTTTTATAACTGCAAGTGTCACACCAGCTTCATCAGGAGATGCTGGACCAGGAGAAATAATAATTTTTTCTGGATTAAGAGCTTCAATCTCTTCCACACTTATCTCATCATTTCTTATTATTTTTAAATCTGCACCTAACTCTCTACAGTACTGAACTATATTATATGTAAAACTATCGTAGTTATCTATCATTAAAATCACGAAAATATTCCTTTATATTAAAGCATAATTAGGAAATTATATCTTTATTTAGTTTATGATTTACTTCTGAACATTTTCATTTGTTTCAATATTTTCTCCTGTTCCCAAAAGAACAGCAATCCATTTTGTATTACTATTTGCATCAAAAGCTATTTTTGCCATAATGGTTAAGGGAATAGATAATAACATTCCGATAATGCCTAATAACCAACCCCAAAATAGTAAAGACAAAAAGACAACCAAGGTTGAAAGTCCTAAACCTTTGCCCATAATCTTTGGTTCTATAATTGAACCTACTACAGTGTTTACAGTTACATAAAGAATAGTTACAAAAAGTGCACTTACACTTCCAAGTTGCACAAGTGTAATAATTACGGCTGGCACTGCTGCAATTATAGAACCGATATTTGGTATAAAGTTAAATAAAAATGCCATTACTCCCCATAAAAAGGCATAATCTGTTCCAATATAAACAAGACTTATCCATATGATAAAACCAGTTATAAGAGACATTAATGCTTTTAAAACCATATAATGTTTTATTTTTTTCGATATTTCTTTAATATGGCTTATTGTATCGCGTTTACCATCTGCAAGATTAATCTTATTCACAAAGTGAGAGGACTCTAGAAGCATGAATATTACTGTTAACATAATTACAAATCCATCAGTAAACATTGATCCCATACTTTGTAAAACTGATGTTCCAAATATCATTATACGTTTTGAATCAAGTAGTGTAGAAAACTCAGCTATTGGTATTACTATTCCATATTTTTCACTAAAACTAGCAATTGATAGATAATAATTTGTTAATTTTTGAGAGTACATATCTATGTTTGTCGTAAATTCATTTACTGAGTTACCTATGAGTTTTACAACCAACCCAATAAAAACCATAAAAATACTTATCACTAAAAGTAAAGATAAAACCTCATGTAAACCCTTACTTTTAAAATAATTATACGAAGGAGAAAGAATGATAGCTATAAATAGTGATAGTAAAAATGGCACCAGTAGAGTTGATGCACTCTTAATTCCTGCTAATACTATAACTACACTTGCCATAACAATAAATGTATAGCCTACTCTATTTTTATTCATCTTTATCCTTATATCTGTTTTTTGTTTGTTAACTGCTGTAGAAAGTTTGAAATATTTATCAAAGAAAATGTCACTAAAAATATCATAAGACCTGGAAAAAAACTTACCCACCATGCTATTTCTATAACATCTTTTCCTCCACTAAGTATAGTTCCCCAACTCAATTGAGGTGCAACTATTCCTAGACCCAAAAAGCTTAGACCAGACTCTGCTAAAATAGCTCCACCCACACCAAATGTAAAACTTACAAAATATATAGGGGCAAGAATTGGTGCATAGTATTTTAAAAGTATCTTGATTTTACTTACATTCGCAATGTTTAGAATCTTTACATACGCTTGAGAGGTAATTTGAAAGCTCTCAGAACGAATCAATCTTGCTGTTGTCATCCAACCTGTTATGGAAATAATTATAATAAGAATCAAAGCTGATGCATTCACATAACTTACTAGTGCTAATAGTAAAAAAAATGTAGGGAATGTCAGAAAGAGATCTACGGTAAAGATAAAGATCTTGTCAACTTTACCACGGAAGTAACCAGCCATAGATCCAAGTATCAGACCTATCATTGATGCGATAAGAGCACTACCAATACCGATGATAAGGGAAACTTGTCCTCCTTGTATCAGCCTTGCCAATATATCACGTCCTAATCTATCTGTTCCTAATAAAAACTCTGAAGAAGGAGCGACTAAAATAGCTTCACTATGTAAGGAGTAGGCATCAATACTATAAATATATCCACCTAAAAATGAAAATAAAAACACAGATAATAGTATAAATATACTAAACTTTGGTATTTTCACTCTACTGTTTGATACCTAAAAGTGTCTGCATCATTTGATCAATAGTAGTAATAATTTTTGCAGCGGCTCCATATGATGTTTGATATTTAATAAGATTTGTCAACTCTTCATCAACACTAACTTTTGAAACTGAATAATACTCCATCTCAGTTGCTGTAAACTGTGTAGTTGTAGTTTCATTTCTTGAGATTGCTTCATTTGTCGATATACCTACATATGTAGAAGTGATATCAAACATTCCATAAACTGTTGTATCATATGTTTTATCAGCTACATGAAATCCATATGATTCAAACTGCTGTTGTACCATACTTAGTGCAACTCTATTATCACCTGCTGCACTTGAATATCCAGCAGAAATTTTAGTTGGATTTTCACTAAATTCACTTCCAAGTCTAATATTTGATGCATTATCACCTTCTAAGAAAGTGCCCATACCCAATGCACCTGCAAAATTACTACCAGAAGCATAATCTTCAGTAGTTAACTTATCTTCAAGTGAAAATGTATATCCTTCTGATGTTGAATCTGGGTTCATCATCAACTCTAGTCTCAGAGTCCCATCTTTAGCAGCCTGATAATTAAATAAGATAAAATCGTCTATATTATTGTTTGCATTACCATCATCATTATCATCAATATTGGCTAGTATCTGACCCTGGATTGAGTTAGAATCTATAGCACCACTCATTGAAGTTGATGCATTTATATCTATGCTTCTTCTAGCCACTTCATTTGAATCCAAATCATATATTACAATCTCAAAAGAGCCCTCATTAATATTTAATCCCGAATTCATTAAGGGATCTGCAGCATCCAACGATAACTCTTTAGAAGACATTTCTGTAGCAGCAGTTGAAGCATAAAGGTTATTTGTTGCTTCAACTAGACCTAATGCAAAAGCATTTAATTGACTCGCAACATTTTGTATAGTGCCATCTGTCGGTTGTCCACTCGTTGTGTCTATATTTCCACCACGAAGATCAAAGATAGCACCTACTTTACCACTAGTGATACTCTCTTCTAGGGGAATTAATGTTCCATCTTGTCTCTCGTATGAAACCTCGTAAAACCCTGAAGGATTCTCTGCATTTGAAAGGTGTAAGGGGTGTACACTATTTCCATCAACTATATTAAAGCCATTGACACTTAGTGTATAACTTCCTGTTCTAGTGTTAGAGTTACTATCGATTTGAATATTTGCTTCTAATTGTCCTTGATTTACATCAGAACCAATTAGCTTTGATAAAGAGCGCTCAATTACATTACGTCTATCTCTAAGGTCATTAGCACTATTCACATCACCCGACTCTGCAGTATCGATAGCTTTATTTAAACTTGCCAACTCTTTTGCTAAATCATTTACTTGATTTATATTCACTGAGAGTTGTTCATTTAATTGAGATTGGAGAGAAAGAACTTGATCTTGTGTTGTATTTATATGTGTAGTTAAAGTTTCTGTCTGTTTGGCTAAAGCCACTTTTATAGCATCATTATTAGGATTGTCAGCAAAAGTTTGCCACATATCGTAGTATTCTGCAAGATCCGCTTTGATCCCAACACCGTCTATATCTGGAAAATATGTAGATAACTCTTCTAATGTTTGCTGTGTAAACTCAGTATATTCTTTATCTGCAGAGATACTTGTATATCTATCAAAAACAAAGTTATCAAAGACTCTTTTGATGTCTTGAATCTCAACACCATTACCCACATTTCCAGAACCAGCAAAGAGTGGTGTAGCTGCAGACTGAATAACTCTTTGTCTAGTATAACCTTCTGTCTCTGCGTTTGTTATGTTATGACCAGTTGTATTGATTCCAACCTGTGCTGCGTTTAAACCACTGTAGCCGATATGTAATGAGTTAAATATTGAAGCCATGCTACACTCTCACTTCCAAGATTGATGGATTTTTAGATGCTACCTTATCGTAGCCTTGCATCTCTGTCGGTACCAATCTTTCTAAAAAATTATTATATAAATTACTTACCACTAAAACAAGTTTTGCATAGTGTTTATTTACTTCTCTTAAGTTATTTAGTTCTATCTTGAGTTCATCAAGTAGTTTATGTTGTTCATCATTTAAAAGTTTAGGGAGTTCTGTACCAGGGTTAGTAGTCATTAAAGATGATATCTCATAATCTATAATTGCTTTTTTTGCTTCAAAGCTTTTAAGCTTCTCATCTTTAAGAGATAGTCTATCAAATTGAGTATCATGCTCTGCTTTTTTTATATCTTCTATGTCAGACTTTGTAATCTTTATAATGTCTCTTAAATCATTTAAGGCATTTTGTAAGTGTTGAGATAACATATCTAACTCCTGTTTTACTTATATTGTTAAAGTAAAGAATCCGCTATCTTTTCAGATAATGCTTGAATATTTACTTTATACTCTCCAGAGCCTATAGACTCTTTGAGTTGTTCTACTTTACTTGTATCGCCTTGTTTTGAAACATTTAGGCTTTGTTTAGCTTCTTTAACAGTGTCATTTTTGCTTGGATAAGCGGTACGAACAGCTGTAGAATTTGCTTGAGAAATCATAATTTATCCTTTATACAACTATATCGACAAATAGATAAATTTATTAACAGATTTCACTAATTACTTCTACTTAAATAATCATATAACATTTGAGAGAAACCAAAGCCACCTGCACTCGCTTTTGAAAGTTCATCTCTATACATCGATTTGTATATTTTATCACCTGGATCTTTCTGTGATGAGAACATATCTTTATCATTTTTAGCTGCATTATCCATCAGCATTTTAATGATGACAGACTCAAAAGCATCAGTCTGTTCACGAAGTGCTTTATCTTCTACATTTGTATCTATCTTTGGAACAGCACTATTTTGCATTACCATTTGTGCTTGAGAGTTTATTGCATTCATTGAGTAACTCATCTTATAGTACCTTTATATCAGCTGCAATACTTCCAGCACTTTTCATTGCTTCAAGTATTGAAATTATATCTTTTGGAGTTGCTCCAAGTTTTTGTAAAGATCTTACTAGGTTTGCAACTGTTGTTGTTCCTGTTTTAGTATAAAGCTCATTTTCATTTAAACCTATCACTAAGTTTTGATCCACAGCCATTGCGCCTTCTGGAGATGAAATATTCTCTTGTTCAACTATCTTTATTGTTATATCACGATGTGTTAAAATAATTGGCTTTAATTCTATATTTACACCAGCAACTATAGTTCCTGTTCTCTCATTTATTACTATTCTATTTTTAGGTCTATAGTTCATATCTATATCTTGAACTTCAGCTAAAAACTCTATCATAGAACGATTTTTAGGGCGTTTTAGTTTTACACTTCTTGAGTCAGTTGCTACTGCTACTTGAGTGTTATAAAAGTTATTGATAGATTTTTGCACTGCTACAGCATTTTTAAAGTCTGACTCTTTAAGTGAAAGTGTCGCATACTCTTGATGAAACAGGTCTATATTTATCTCGCGTTCTATAAAAGCACCATTAAAGACAGTCCCCGTTGTAGGATGAGATTCTCCACCTGAACCTCTCTCGTTTCTACCACCGATACTGATAGAACCTTGTGCAAGAGCATATATCTTACCATCAACCCCTTTTAAAGGTGTCATAAGAAGTGTTCCACCCTCTAAAGACTTTGCATCACCTATAGAAGAGACTGTTACATCAAACATATCCCCTTGTCGTGCAAATGGTTTCATAGTAGCTGTAACAACAACTGCTGCAACATTTTTCGACTTGATATCTATAGGATTCATATCTATATTCATAGCTTTTAACATGTTTGAGATAGACTGAAGTGTAAATTTTGAAGTAGTACCATCACCAGTCTTTTGAAGACCAACAACAAGTGAGTAACCGATAATCTGATTTTCTCGAACACCAACGATATTAGATACATCGTTAATTTTCGTGGCGTTTAATGATGTGAGAAGAAGAGCAAAAAGTATAAATAGTTTCATTAAATTTCCTTAAGTAAAAGAATTTTAGCAATTATCATACCAATATAGCCTATTATTGCATTAAATGTCTATTAGTGTAAAAATTCATCCTCAGGGACTAGATAAGTGAGTGTAGTGTTTCCAAACTTTTTCACTTTTAAAGTTTTAAAAGAGCCTAAAGTATCCTCTATTTCTAGTCCTGTCATGTGTTCAATAATAATCATCTTTACTATATTTCCAGGTAAAGAGGAGATTAAATTCATTGTTTTATCATATATATCTTCCATACCTTCACGTATACTAAAAGGAGGGTCGACATAGAAGTATGCATCCTCATTAGATTTTTTTAGTTTTGATACGATGGCGTTTATATTTGAAAAGCTATCTCCACCATAAACATTACACTTACTTGGATCTGTTTGAGAGATATTCTCTTTTAAAGTTTTAAGAGCATCACGGTCTTTTTCCATAAACATTATCTCTTTAGCTCCACGACTTAATGCTTCTAAACCTATAGAACCACTTCCTGAGAAGACCTCAACAAAGTTTGCATCGACGATATTGAACTGAAGTGTGTTGAAAAACGACTCAAGTACTATGCTTTTTGAACTTCTTGTAGTTGTTTTACTAGGTAACTTTAAAACTTTACCTTTGTATTTTCCACTAATTATCTTTTTACTTAATTGTTTTTTATTACTTTTCATAGAATGCTTTTACTGCTTTTATTATATTTTCTTGGTATTCATTTGTCAAAAATGCTATACGTTTTTCAAGTATTGAAAAGTCCATTACCTCAGAAGAGGTCTCTTCTTTGTCTTCTACTTCACTCTCTTCTATATGCAACTCTTTGTAACGAGCTTCTAGAGCTAAAATTAGCTGTGATTTTGAAAATGGCTTTAAAAGGTCTGCTTTATCGTTGTTAGCAATGTAAAAACAGCGTTCATCATTTAAACACTCTTCATCCCTTACAACTATATCACATCTCTTTGAGCTTGTTAAATACTTCTCTAAAAACAGTTCTAAGGACTTTTGTAACAGTGGAGATTGACACTCTATTGCAATTTTCATGACTATCCTTGTAGGTAGTAGTTTATACTATATTTTAAATCTTCATCTAAGTCATTTGCACTCTGAACAAGCCACTCAACATAAGCTCTATCGTTGATACAAACTTCCTCTATATACTTTCCAGTATGTTTTCCAAACGAAAACTTTTCTAAAAGTACATTTTTAAAACTCAACTCTTGCATTTTTTCTTCATCTTCCATCTCTAAAAGACACTCAAAGAGAAGCTTCAAAACCAATGTATCACTCAATGCATTATGAGCGACTAAAGCATCTTTAATTCCATACTCATTACATATTGTTTCTTCATTTTTATATAATTGTAATTCGTATCTCAAAACTTGAAGTCCGAACAGTTCACACTCTGGAATAAGATGCTTAGTAACTCTAAGTGTATCTATAACATTTCCCTTCCAGAGTATTCCATGTGAAGCAAGTTTTTCTAAGTCAAACTTAATATTATGGGCTACTAAAGTATTTTCGCTAGAGTTATTCTCATTTAAAAATTCATAAATGCCACTCTCTTTAAACGCCACCTTCCCTTTTATATCTTCATTTGTTATATGATGAATACTTGAAGCTTGTGCTGGTATCTTCTTTCCCTCGTTGATAAGTTCATAAATGTATTTTTGCTCATAAAGCGCAGCTGCTGAACATATCTTTGCACTCTCTTCTAAACCTGTGGTCTCCAAGTCTATAAAAATTAACATTTTCTTATCCCGATTCGCTTACACTTACTACTTAGTATCATAAATGAGAAGTATCCAGCAACTACTATAAACCCATAAAGTACATAAATATTAAACCACTCAAACAGTGATTTAGAACTACTAAAAATCCCACTAAACGACACTGCCATAACCATTTCAGCAGTAATTAACCAGATAAGGAGCATAAACCATTTTCTCCAAACTTTTATAATATCTCCTAATCCAATAGTTTCTATCACCTGAGGCTTCTCTTCCTTTTCACATGTGTGTAATATAAGCATATATCCGCCTCTACATTTATTAAAGAGATGTTTCAATCCAGTAAATAAAACTATAAGAACACTTATGCCCCATAATGGAGCAAACCAAAATTTAAAAACTACAAAAAGAGCACTATACATTTCAGGATTTAAACTTTGCATACCTTGATTGTAGTAAATAGCACCAGTAACGACAAAAGATACAACACAAGCATATACAATACTACTAAGAGTTAATCTAATAAACCACTCTAGCCATACAAACAGATAAAACTTACTCAACTCTCTTCCCAAATCCATCTAGCATATCATGATAGTGTTCTAAAGTCATAAAACTTTTCTCAAACCTGTAACGAATGATAAATTCGACCACCTTGTCCTTCAAAAGAGGGTCAACACTCTCAACACGGCCAAAATAAGCTAGAGAGCTGTTCTTACTTTTTACTTTTGCACTCTTATCATATGAGATAGCAAGTATCTGTAAGTACTTACCCTCTTTTATCTTTCCCAATTCTTCGGATAATAGAGAAGCACCTGATAAGTTGATAGCCTTAAATAGAAACAGTTTACTAAACTCTTCTACTTTTTTATTGATTCCAATCTCCACAAACAGCTCTTCTAATATTTTTAAGTTATCTTTTCTAGCTAATTCATAACTTGAAATCTTGTTTGTTAAGTTTTTTAACCTGTCTAATGCTGAACTCATAATATCCCTAATATCTAACAATATTGATATAAAAGTATATCAAATAATCTGTACTTTAAAAATAAAATAGTATAATTCTTAGAAACTTATACTTATTATATATTTAGGAAACAAAATGAAACCTCTAATCCTTTTAACATTACTTTTCAACTTTTGTGTTGGAGATGACTTAATAAGTATTGAAGATGACTTCTTACAAAGTTTAGAAGAAGTCAGTGAGATTGCCACAAAAACAAAACTTAACATCGATGACACTCCATCTTTCGTTACAGTACTTCATAGTAAAAAACTGCAAAAACTTGGGATCGACAATGTTTTTGAAGCACTTGCACAAGTTCCAGGTGTACAACTAAAACGCGAAGCCACAGGAGTACCTGTTGTAGTTTTTCGTGGTGTTACATCAAAGGGTGAAGTGAAACTCATGGTAGATGGCGTTACCATCAATAACACATACCGTGGTTCTATATATCACTACTTAGACTTCCCTATAGAGCTTATTGAGCGTATAGAGGTTATCCGTGGTGCAGGTTCTGTCCTTTATGGAAGTGGTGCAATCAGTGGTGTTGTAAATATTATCACAAAAAGTAGTAACGATGACACAAAAAACACACTTTTCCTCTCAGGCGGAACATACGACAATTATCGGGCTGGAGCTATTGTATCTACAACTCTTAAGGATATAAAATTCTCTGCTGATGCGTACTATCAAAATAGTGAAAAAATGATAGATGCAACAGATAGACATTTAATCGATTTTTCTGTTGGTATGAACCTTAAAAGTCAACATTTTACTTTTATAGCTAGAGTAAAAAAATCTGAACAAGGTGATGCATATGGTGTACTTGGAGTCCCTGATAAAAGTAGAAGTAAATATGATAATACTAATGCTTCCTTAAACACAGAACTTACCTACAGTAACTCCATAGCGAAATACACTGACATTACAGTTCTAGCGGGATATAGTCAATACGGACAGTCAGTTGAAGCTGCTCATCCATCACCAACTATTGATACTGCTTATGCAGACTATAAAGAGCTTTCTTATTATGGACAAATTGATTTAAAATCAAAAATATTAGAGAATAATGAGTTTCTTATCGGATCAAAGTTTGAATCAGCTAAGACTTTAAAAAGCCAATTCAGAAAAGACAACACTATCTCTTCCCCAATTGTTAATAGTGATTCTAAAAGAGATATCTTTTCACTTTATATAAATGATCAGTATTCAGTCACTTCAGATTTAGGTGTTTCTGCAGGGCTCAGATATGATAACTACTCTGATTTTGGAGATGCATTTTCTCCAACTATTGGAGTTGTTTATAAGTTAAATAAACAGTTTACATTCAAAGCCTTATATGCAGAAGCTTTTCGTGCACCATCATGGGTAGAACTTACTTCTAACAACGACCTTGAAGCTGAAACTTCCTCCTCATATGAGGCTGGTATCATCTATAAAAGAGACCAAAGTAACACTATTAGAATTAATGCCTACAACACACAACTCAATGATATGATTACAAAAAATACATCAAGAAAATATGTTCAGACTTCCTATGCAAAGTTTACAGGAACAGAAATAGAGTACATTTTTTCTCCAAATAATCAAGTAGATTTACATCTTTTTGGTTCTTATATACAGGCAAAAGATCAGGATGGAGAGGATTTAAAGTATATTGCAAATATTCTTACAACAGCCTCTCTTATATATGAACTCGACTCTGGATTAAACCTCGGTTCACTTGTAAAATACAAGTCAAATCATACTCGTAGCCGTCTAATTTTTGATGAAACTATCTCATATGCTTTTAAAGACATTACTGCATCTTTAGTTATAAAGGACATTTTTGACAAAGGGACATTTTATCAGTTCTCTTCTCCTTCAACATATGAAAGTTTTAATGATGGCGGAAGAAACTTTTTACTAAAAGCTACATGGCAGTTCTAACATGAAGTTATTTGTTTTATTTATCTCTTTAACTATGTCCTTATTTGCACTAAATATTAATCACTCTCTTCTGAAAGTTCATGCTACATTAGTTCCAAAAATATACCTAATGGATTACAAGTTTAAAGAAAAGCTCAAAGACCATACCATAACAGTTGCAATTGTCTACAAAAACAACACTTATACTGATGCAAAAAAACTTAAAGGATTGATAGAAACTAGATATAAAGATGGACTTAAATCATACACTGTTAAACCTATACTAGTTGATTCTACAAATATAAAGAAATCTATAGCAAATATCTACTACCTTTTCCCAACTAATCAGGATGAGATTAAAACAGTTATAAAACAAGCGAACAAAAATAATGCTCTGACCTTTGCATACAATAGAGACGACTTAAAATATGGAGTGATGATATCTCTAAATGTTTCTAAAAAGATAAAACCTCTTCTTAATCTAGAAGCTATTAAGGTTAATAACATCTCACTAAGACCTGTTTTAATAGATATATCAACTATATATTTGAATAAATTAGAGACAAGTATATCCAACATTAAACTCGGGACTTTACATAGTGCCAAAGCATGTAGAGTATAAAATGAATTTGAAATTCCACTCTATTACTACAAAAACAGTTACACTCATTGTACTTTTTTCTCTAACTTTTATATTTTTTGTTACCTTTGTTGTAAAAAATCTTTTTACAGACTCTTATATGGAACTTGAAAAAGATAAAGTAGTCTTAATTTCACAACATATTAGTCCATCTTTAGCCCTTAACCTAAGCTATGGTTTTAAGGAAGCAATAACTGAAATATCAAATAAGACCCTTCTTAATAAAAATGTCTTACTTATCAAAATTAAAGATTCTGAGCTAAAACAGATACATATATTTTCTCAACACTCTCTAACTATAGAAGAACATAAATCTAACAATGAGCTTCTACATACTATGGAGCTACTAGATCCAGGAACTAATAGTAAAATCGGACAACTAACAATAGTTTATTCAAACGACTCCTATGAAGAGTATATGTCAACTTTTAATATCTGGTTTTTTTGGGGAATTTTAGGTTTTGCTTTCTCTCTACTTCTGCTAACATACTTTTTATATAAGTCATTAAAGAATCTCTCCATTCTAGATATTTCACTAAAAAGCTTCAATCCAAGAAGGCCTAAAAGACTAGAACTAGTTCCATCTACAACTCATGATGAAGTCTACTCTATTTCAAAATCTGCTAATACTATGATTGAAAATATTATTAACCACTTAGAGCATTCAAAAGAGCTTAACTCCCAGTTACTACTTAGTCAAGTGCATCTCAAAGATGCTCAAAGAATGGCAAAAGTAGGAAGTATAGATTATGATGTAGTTGAAGATAATCTTGTCATTAGTGATGAGTATTATAGAATACTAGGTCTCAAACGCAATACACGATTTACATGGAATAGCTTTCTATCTCTCATCTCTAAAGATGATGAACAAAGAGTGTCAAATGTTTTAAAAGAAGCAATCCAAAATGGTTCAAAATTTTCCATAAAGTATGTACTAGTTCGAAATGATTCAAAGCGACTAAATATACTAACAAAAGGAAAAGTTCGTAAACGTTCCGATGGTAGAGTAAGAATAACTGCTATTAGTATGGATATAACTAGTGATGTAGAGAACAAAAAGATGATTGAGAAACTCGCCTATTTTGATGCTCTAACGGGCCTTGCCAATAGAACACTACTTAAAGATAGAATGCTAAAGTCTATCCAAATTGCCCAGCGAGCTAATGAGAAAATCGCTGTTATATTTTTAGACTTGGATCACTTTAAACTGATAAATGACACACTAGGGCATAGTGTTGGAGATGAACTACTACTTCATATATCAAATCTTCTCCAAACACAAATAAGGGACTCTGATACCCTATCAAGGCTTGGTGGTGATGAGTTTATTATTCTTTTGCCATCTATCAAAAACAGTGAGGATGCTGTAAAGTTTGCAAATAAAATACAGCAAGTTCTAGACTATAAACACTCTATAGGAACACATGAACTCTATATTACTTCAAGTATAGGTGTTGCTGTATATCCAGAGCATGGCAGTAGTTCAGATGAACTTATCCGAAATGCAGATACTGCGATGTATGAGGCAAAAAATGCAGGAAGAAACAGGTATAAACTCTACTCTTCAAATATGGGTAGTTATGTTGATAAACAACTCAATCTTGAACAAGACCTTACTACTGCCGTTAAAACAAAAGAGCAAATTCAAGTTTACTACCAACCAAAAATAGATTCAAAGAGTAGAAAAATTACTGGTGCAGAAGCACTTGTAAGGTGGAGTCATCCAGTAAATGGACTCATATTCCCTGATGATTTTATCTATATGGCAGAGAGCACAGGTTTGATGGTAGAACTTGGAAATATAATTACAGAAAAGTCTATTGCTATGATTAAAGAGATTAATACTTTGGATGTGAAAGATTTTGTTATGGCAATTAACCTTTCAGCAAGACAGTTTCAAGACTCTTCTCTAGTACCTTTTGTTTCAGATACACTTAAAAAATATAATATAAACCCTTCACAAGTTGAGTTTGAGATAACAGAAACTATTTCAATGTCCAACATGGAAAATACATTAAGAATTTTAAAAGACCTTAGGGGGTTGGGTGTCTCTATCGCCATAGATGATTTTGGAACAGGACACTCATCACTTGCCTATCTTAAAAAATTTCCAATAAATACTCTTAAGGTTGATAAGTCCTTTATTATGGATATTAGTGAGAATGATGAAGATAGAGTGATTGCTCAGACTATTATTTCAATGGCTCATTCACTTGGGCTAAAGACTGTAGCCGAAGGTGTTGAGTATAAAGAGCATATTACACTACTAGAAGAGATGGGGTGTGATACACTTCAAGGTTATTATTATTCAAAACCAATACATAAAGATGCATTTATAAGCTTCACAAAAGAGTATCAAACAAATAATTAGCTATAATGTATTTTATTAAATAACAACTAAAGAGACTCATGGATTACTTAAAAGCACAGGGTGTTAAATCACTCAATGGCTCAATAAATATTTCTGGCGCAAAGAATGCCTCACTTCCTTTAATAGCAATGACTATTCTTGCAAAAAACATAGTATCAATTAAGAACTTACCTCATGTAGCTGATATCAGAACTCTATTAAAACTGCTTACTAACCTTGGTAGTGTGACAGAGTTTTTGGATAATAGAGTAACAGTAAATACTGTACCTCTTCACGAAACAAAAGCAACTTATGACATAGTTAAAACTATGCGTGCTTCTATCTTAGTACTTGGTCCTATTTTGGCTCGTTTTGGTCACTGTGAAGTTTCACTTCCAGGTGGCTGTGCTATTGGGCAGAGACCTATTGACTTGCACCTAAAAGCACTAGAGCAAATGGGTGCAAACATCGAAATCAAAGCTGGTTATATAGAAGCTACTGCTCCAGATGGTCTAAAGGGCTGTAGTATCATTTTTGATAAGATTACTGTAACAGGTACGGCTAACATTGTTATGGCTGCTGCATTAGCAAAAGGTAATACAACTATAACAAATGCTGCTAGAGAACCTGAAGTAGTGCAACTTTGTGAAGTTTTAAATAATAGCGGTGTAACTATAGAAGGTATAGGAACAGCTATCTTAACGATACACGGTACTGATGGAGAACTTATAGATATTCCTGAGTTTTCTATCATACCTGACCGTATAGAAGCAGGTACGTACCTCTGTGCTGGTGCAATTACAAAGTCTGAAATCACTTTAACAAATGTTGAACCAAAACACTTAGGTGCAGTTTTAGCAAAACTTGAAGAGATGGGTAGCAGTTTTACTACTACAGATACGACTATCACTATACATCCATCACAAAAGATAAAACCAGTTAAGTTAGTAACACAAGAGTATCCCGCGTTTCCAACAGATATGCAAGCACAGTTTTTAGCACTAGCTACACAAGCTGATGGCGTTTCAATCATAGAAGAGAAACTCTTTGAAAATCGTTTTATGCATGTAAGTGAACTACAACGTATGGGTGCAGACATCACACTCAATGGTCATACAGCAACTGTTAATGGAAAAACACAACTGAGTGGAACTGATGTAATGGCAACAGACCTTAGAGCTTCATCAGCACTCGTACTCGCTGCATTAGTTGCTAAAGATGAAACAAATATCCATCGTATATATCATCTTGATCGTGGTTATGACTCTTTAGAGAAAAAGTTAGAGGGTGTTGGGGCAAAGATAAAGAGACTTAAAGAGTAGAAGCCCTACTCTTCAAAGATTATCATCTCATAAACACTTCTTGTAGTAACAAGTGCTTTGTCTGGTGAGACGGAGTGTGAGTTTGTTGCACGGTTCATTTCATGTCTTAACTCTGCTATCTCTTTTTCCATCGAGTCAACATTATCTTTTAAACGCAAGATGATATCAACACCTGCAAGATTAACTCCCAATTCTCTTGTTAAACGCAAGATAAGCTTTATCTTATCAATATCTCTTTGAGAATAGAGTCTTATCCTACCACCAGAACGTGATGGACAGATAAGGTTTTCACGCTCATACTGTCGTAGAGTTTGTGGATGAATATCTAGTATCTTAGCAACTATACTTATAAGATAAACTGGCTCATCATATTCATGTATCATGATTTACTCCTTTGGAAGTTTCTCTTGCATCATTTTAACTAAATCTTCATCAAGCTCATCAACTAAAGGCAATACTATGTTCGCTTGAAGATATAAGTTTCCTCTAGTTTTTGTTTTACGGTTCATAGCGCCCATCTCTTTTACACGAAAACGCTGTCCATTTTTTGTGTTAGCCGGAACTTTGAGTTTTATCTCTTTCTCTAAAGTCTCTATCGCTATTTTCTCACCAAAAAGAGCTGCACTTAAAGGAACATCAAAAATCTTCACAAGATCATCATCTTCTCTTTCATAATCCGGACTACTTGAAACCGTTATCTTTAAAAAGAGATCGCCCACTCTACCATTTTGTGCATGACCTTTACCTTTAACACGCATCTTCTCACCACTGTTAACACCAGCTGGAATCTTGATATCAAATCTATCGCCATTTACTGCCACAGAGTGTGAACCACCAAGAATGGAAACTACAAAAGGAATCGTCACATTTGTTTGCATGTCAAGATTAGGTTCTTGATGAAAACCACCTCCACCAAAACCACCACCGCCAAACGGATTCCCTCCGCCACCGCCGAAGCCTCCTCCACCAGAGAACATTTCACGAAGGATATCTTCCATACCTCCGCCACCTGCACCACCATGATTACGTGAAAAGTCATGAAAGTTCTGTCCACCAAACATAGAGTCGCCATGCATGTCATACTGCTGTTTTTTCTGCTTGTCACTAAGTATTTCATATGCAGAGTTTATCTCTTTAAATTTTTCTTCTGCAGATGGGTCTTTATTTACATCTGGGTGATACTGCCGTGCTAGCTTTCTATAAGCTTTTTTAATCTCTGGTTCACTCGCATTTTCACTTATTTCTAATGTTTCGTATAATGATTTTGCCATATATATTTCCTATAAAGTTGTTAAAATTATTTAAGCGAAATTATATCACAAGAGTTTAGTCTATGTCAATCAAGGTTTAAAATAAAATAAAAGTGCAATAAATTGTAAGAGTTAAAAGAGTGATGTAATTACAAGAAGCATAGTGAGGAAGTACTCTTGGGGTGTGACGAGCGTAGCGACGCAGTAAGTGCATCGCTATTTTAATTCTTAATGTAGGAAGTGACGAACTTCTGAGAAGTATAAAGACATACCAAACTCATTTGCAGCATCGATAATCTCTTCATCACGGATACTTCCACCAGGCTCTATAACATTTTTAATGCCAGCAGAAGCTGCTGCATCTATAGAGTCACGGAAAGGGAAGAATGCTTCTGAAGCAAGAGCTGCACCAGTTACATCAAGACCCATATCTTTTGCTTTTTTAAGAGCACACTGAGCAGCATCAACACGACTCGTCATACCCATACCGACAGCTACCATAGCTGAGTCTTTTACATACACAACACAGTTAGATTTTGTCAGTGATGCTACTTTATATGCTATCTCTAAATCTTTCATCTCTGCTTGAGTTGCCCCGTTTTTAGAGACTAACTTAGCGTTTTTCACTTCATCCTCTCCAACAACGTCAGCGTCTTGATAAACGAATCCACCATCGATATGTTTGAAATCTTTTTTATCATTAGCAAGAGAGAGTTTATCAGCTCCCATTTCAAAAAGTTTGATACGTTTCTTCTTAGCAAATACTTCCTGAGCTTCAGGAGTGATACGACCAGCGATAACTACTTCTAAGAAAATTTCATTCATCTTCTCAGCTAGCTCCGCGTTTACAGTACCATTTACCGCTACAACACCACCAAACGCAGATACTGGATCACACTTGAGTGCTTCAGTATAAGCTTCCAAAAGTGTATCTTTGATAGCAAAACCACAAGGGTTACCATGCTTAGAGATACATACGGCATTGTCATCACCAAAACCAGCTGCAATTTTTACTGCACCATTAAGGTCGTTTAAGTTATTAAAACTCGCTTCGCCTTTAAGTGTTTTGAAGTTGTTTGAGAAATGCTTATCAAACTCGTAAAGAGCACCTTTTTGGTGTGGGTTCTCACCGTAACGAGTATCCATAACTTTGTTTCCAACTACAAACTGTTTCTCACCCATGCCTTCGTTAAAACGCTCATTCATGTAGTTAGCTATCATGCTATCGTAAGCCGCTGTATGCTCGTAAGCTTTTATCATGTATCCACGACGGAACTCTTTTGTGTTTTTCTCGTTCTCTATCGCATCGATAACTTCTGAGTAATCTTCAACATTTGTAACGATAATAACCGAGTCAAAGTTTTTAGCAGCTGAGCGAACCATAGCTGGTCCACCGATGTCAATGTTCTCGATGATGTCATCAAAGTCATCAGTTCTCTCAATAGTCTCTTTAAAAGGGTAGAGGTTTACACATACTAAGTCGATAGATTCAACACCTAGCTCAGCAGCTTGATCAAGATGAGACTGTTTGTCACGACGGTGTAAAATCCCACCATGGACATAAGGATTCAGAGTTTTAACACGACCCTCAAAACACTCAGGAAATTTTGTAACTTCATCAATCTCGATAGCTTTAACACCAGATTCAACTAACTTTTTAAAAGTTCCACCAGTTGAAATAATCTCATAACCATTTTTTTCTAATGATTGACAAAATTCAACTACACCTGCTTTATCGCTAACGCTTACTAATGCTCTTTTTTTCATTATAGACCTTGTTTAAATCTCGTTCCCAAGCTCCTGCTTGGGAATGCATATATGAGTTCATGGATTTAAGTATGCATTCCCATCGAGGACGGTGGGAACGAGCTTGTAAAATAATGTTGGAATTTTATCTAAATTGAGTTTATATAATGGTAAAATGAACAAACTAACCTATGAATATTTCAATATTGACAATTAATTATTAAAAGTATATAATTAAAGTTTAATAATTAAGGAAAAATAATGAATAGATACATAACTAATCCATTTCAGTTTGAAGGAATTGTAACTGGTGCAAATTTTTGTAATAGAGATGAAGAGATTAGTGAACTTTTGGAATATATGCATAGTAGCAACAATGTGATAATTAGTATGAAAAGAAGAGTTGGTAAAAGCTCCATAATTAAAGAAATATTCAAAAGTCACATAAAAGACAAAAGAGTTCTAACTGCCTATACTGATATTTATGGCATCACATCAAAGAAGGAACTCTATCTTGCTCTAAAGGAGCAGGTTGAGAACATTTGTAGTGCATCTTTCAAGTTAAATATTACAGTTGATCGACTTGCAAGTGCATTCTCTGAAGCAGTTCTGACTACTCAAGTTGGTGATAGCAATAGAATAACAATCGAGTTTACAGGTAGTAATTACGAAAAACTGATACAAAAACTATTGGTGAATCTTGAAACCTATGCAATAGACAATAAAATCAGAGTGGTTCTTGCGATAGATGAATTCCAAAAGATTGCATCTTTAAAGCCAAAAGATATGGAAGCAATTGAGACAAATATTCGTTCAGCTATGCAAACTTGTAAACATATCTCATTTGTCATTTCTGGATCAAACCAAACGCTACTTGACAATATGTTTAAAGAAGAAAAGCCTCTGTATAGGCAAGGTGCACATCACAACCTTGAGCCAATTGCAGAGGATGTGTTCTTTAAGTGGATTAGTAATAAGTTTAAGCAAAAAGATATAACATTCACTAAAGAAGGATTCTCCTATCTATACGGAGTAGCAAATACTGAAGCTAAAATAATTCAACAAGTCTGCTTTAAGATTTTTGGAAAATTTGAACCATTTAGTAATATTAAGACAGAAGACGTGCGTGCTGTGATAATGAAAATCTATAAGTCCAACAGTGAGATTATGAGTAAGTTCAACAACTTGAAACTTACAGAGCAAAAGATGATGAAGGTAATTGCGATTGAAAAAGAATATGGAATCACTGTATCCCCTCTGCTTAGGGAGTATGACATTAACCATGGTAGTGTAAATGGACTTTTGACTCAAATGCAAAAAAATCACAACATTACAAAACTCAAAACTGGCACATATGAAATAGTTGATACAGAGCTTAAGTTGTGGATACTAGTTGACAAGGGACTAATATAGTATACTCATAAAGTTTTAGTAGGGAGAAAACTCAATCAATTTTTTTAAAAAATTTTGCAGACAAAATCAATGAAGGGACAGCGGATATGATAGATACATCTAGCTATATGCAAGTTGATTTAAAAGATGGCAATGATTATGCGAAAGTATATGTTAGCAATATAACAGAAAATGATGCATTGTTTTCTGCACTAGAAGAGTCCATGAAAGAGGTTGGTTCCTACTTAGAGAATGTAACTTACTCATAATATCTCTTACTCCTCAAGTATTCACTTGGGGAATATATACCTAACCTCCCCAAATAATGCTACACTTGCTCTAATAAAACTTATTGGATAAATAAATGACAAATATAGCTATATTATGTTCAGGTGGTGACGTTTCAGGCATGAACCCTGCACTTAAACAGTTTGTTGAATATGCTTTACAAAAAAACCTCAAACCTTTTTTTGTTTACGATGGCTATGAAGGTTTAATTGACAACCATATCAAAGAAGCTTCCTACTGCGATGTTGCTGGAATCATAACTCGTGGTGGCACTAAAATCGGAAGTGCTAGAAGTAAGCGTTTTATGAAAAAAGAGTTTCGACAAATCGCTAAAGACAATCTCGATAACCTCGGTATAACTATGCTAATAGTAATGGGTGGTGATGGATCTTTTCGTGGCCTTCATGCTTTTTATCAAGAGCATAAGATAAAGTTTTGTGGTATCCCATCCACTATAGATAATGATATAAATGGAACGGAATACTGTTTAGGAGTTGATACAGCTCTTAACATCATCAAAACTTCCATAGATGCAATACGCGATACTGCGTCTTCATTTAAACGTGCTTTTGTGATAGAGACTATGGGTCGTGACTGTGGTTTTTTAGCGCTTACTACTCACCTTACTTCAGGTTCTGAACTCTGTCTTATTCCAGAGATAGAGTATGATTTAGCGGAGTATGAAGAGGAGTTCCAAACCCAGATTCAAAATGGTCGTCGATATTTTATTGCAATTGTTTCAGAGGGTATTCAACAAAATTCTCAAGAGATAGCTAACTGGTTTGAAAAGAAGATAGGCATAGAATCACGAGTAAGTATTTTAGGACATATCCAACGTGGTGGTAACCCAACAGTAAAAGATAGACTTATGGCATACAAGTTCGTTGTAAATGCCATTGATGGTTTACTTGATAAAAAAGAAGAGAGTGTTATATGCTATGACAGATTTGGATTTAATTTTAAAAGTATAAAAGAAGTAACATCTAAGACAAAAGAGCTCGACAGTGAACTTCTCTCTTACTTAAAATAGGTGATTAAAAATCACCTTGTGCTGCACGTCTAGGAATCTCAACCATAGCCTCTTGAACTTTTTTCGCAAGGTCTAGCATCTCTAGGTCTAATGTATGACCACCATATATAGCAAGTTCTAAGTCCATAGTAACAAGATAGCGTTTCCCATTTCCATACTCTACTAACATAATTCTACAAGGCATAAAACCACCAAAAGCACGAGAGTGATTTAAA
>JAYEJR010000155.1:0-7116 GCA_034660715.1 Campylobacterota bacterium
CTTCAGACAACAAAACAACTCAAACCATTACGGTAAATGTTGAAAATGATGCTACGGCACCAGCATTTACCAGTCCGAATACTATAGCTGTAAATGGTGGACAGACAGCAGTTTTAACTGTTACAACTGATGATGTCGAAGCTACACTTACTTTAAGTGGAGTAGATGCATCGGCGTTTACATTAGCAAGTGATGGTGTACTGATTTTTAATGAAGCACCAGATTATAATGAAAAAGCATCTTACTCTATAGTTATCATAGCAGAAGATAGTGAGAGTAATGAACGAGAACAGTTGTTAACTGTAAATATAAATAGGTTAGTGCTTAATGAAAAGATGTCACTTAAGGGTGGAAATCAGTATAAAATAAGTAACATACCGACAAGTAGTGATACTACAGCTATTACACTCTCAAATGATAAACAAATTGCTTATGTCTCTGACAATGCTAATGGAATGAAAATTGTTGATATATCTAACCCTCTATCTCCTGCAATACTCGGGAGTTATGATACAAATAGTTATACAAAAAATATAGTCATTTCTAATGATGAGACAAAGGCTTATTTAGTAAATACTAGTAGATCCAGTGAGGGATTAATTGTTCTTGATATAACAGATAAAGCTAACCCATCTCTTTTAGCAACTTATGAGTTACTAAATCCTGGCTCAATAGTGTTATCAAGTGATAATAATAAGGCATATATTGGTGTATCTGGAGCAGTACATATACTGGATATCTCAGATTTAAACTCTATTAATGAGCTAGGTCAATATACAACAGAAGCTTATGCTAGCGATATAAAATTATCAAGTGATGGGACAAAAGCTTATATTACAGATGGGAATAAAGGCTTGAAAATTTTAGATATAACTGATGCTACTTCACCAAGTTTATTAGGAACTAAAAGTGTAGGTTCAACTGCATATGAAGCAGTTATATCTAGTGATGAAACTAAAGCATATATGGCAGTAAGTAGTAGAGGCTTAGTGGTACTAGATATTAGTGATCCATCAGCTATTACAGAGTTGTCATCTAACTATAAGGCAGCTACTGCAGTAGGTATTAGACTCTCTAGTGATGGTTTAAAGGCATATGTATCAAACAGCTTAGGCGGGATTGTAGTGTATGACATATCAGATCCAGCATCAGTAACAAGTATAAAGAACTATAGTGAAATTGGTAAAGTGTCTGATATCGCACTTTCAGTTGATGAAACAAAAGCAATTGTTGCAAATGCAGAGGAGGGTCTTTCTATTGTAGATATATCAAACTCAATACCATCAAGTACAATAAGTGTTACCGCTACATCTAGTGCGGAAGAGATAGTATTTTCAAGAGACAGATCAAAAGCTTATATCGCCGATAGAGCTCAAGGGCTGAAAATAATGGATATGACAAATCCTACACTACCTGTTTTACTTGGTTATATAAATACTCTAGGTGGTAATGCTACTCAGGTAATCCTCTCAAGTAATGAGGAAAAAGCTTATGTGCCATTAGGGCGTGATGGGATTGCCATAATAGATATATCAGATGCAACTAATCCACTTTTAGTTGGCTCTTACGGTAACGATATCACTGTAGATGAAATAGCACTCTCAAGTGATGAAACAAAACTTTTTTTAGCAAATGCTGACAATGGTGTAGCTATCTTAGATGTAAGTGATGTAACAGCTCCTAGTCTATTTACAACTGTAGATATAACAGGAGATTATACTAGAAGCTGGGCAAAGTCTATAGTACTATCAGCCGATGAAACAAAGGCTTATGTGGTTGATTTTTATAATGGAGTAACAATCTTAGATATAAGTGATCTTTCAAGTATCAGTGTAATAAAATCTCATACTATGGGAATGTATGGGCTAGGTATCACACTTTCAAATGACAATTCATTAGCATTTGTTGCACAAGGCGATGTTGGAGTGAAAATTCTTAATGTTGAAAACGTAGCAAATCCTGTAACAGTAGGAAGCTACAATACAATAGGTAGAGCTTTGAATATAAGCTTATCAATAGATGGTTCAAAAGCTTATGTTGCGGATAGCTATGCTGGTGCACTTGTTTTAGATGTGTCTAATCCAGTAGCACCAGTTTTAGATAGTACAATTACTACGGGGGGAGAGACAAAGAGTGCTGTTGTATCCGATGATGGAACAAAAGTCTATACAGCAGGGTCTGAAGGGATAACGATTCTAAGTGTACGCAACTTTATTGTCTCAAGAGAAGCAGAATTTGGAACTTATGATATTGAAGTTGATATCTCTTCAACAAATGATGCAAATCTTACATTGACAGTTATAGCAGATAGAGATGACATCATTACTCTTGAAAGTTATGATGTAGAATTGACACCAACTGAATATAATGAAGGTTCAATTATCATCCCTATTAGTTCACTTTCGGGACAGACAGGACAAACAGTTCTTGATGTGAGTATACAGGGAACAGATGATGCCTATATAGGAAAAATTTATGTAAATGTTTTTCCTTAGGAAGAGTATTTTAGATATTAAATGCATCAAAAACTTCAAGAGCATATGGACATAGTATCCGTCTCTCGCTCTCAAATTCCATTTGGGAGTGCCTACAGAACAATATATATTATGCTATAATTACCTCATATATATAAAAGGTATTTTGGTGTATAAATGGAATGAAGAGAAAAATAGTATCTTAAAGTCTCAAAGAGGGTTTAGTTTTGATGATGTACTTCGTGAGATACAGAAAAAAGGTGGTGTTTTAGACAACTATAAGCACCCTAACTCTCAAAAATATCCCAACCAATACATATATGTTGTAAGTTTAAACAACTATATACACTATGTGCCTTATGTAATGGATGGTGATGATATATTTTTAAAAAATATCATACCAAGCAGAAAATTAAATAAAAAGTACGAAGGATAAACTATGAAGTATGATGAAGAAGAGCTAGAAATCTTAGAAGCTATTGAAAATGAGAGAGTCCAAACAGTGGCGTTTGATAATTCAGAAATAGTAAAAATGGCAAGTGATACGCTAGAGTATATGAATGAAAAAAAGCAGATAAGTATAAACCTAAAGCGTTCAGACCTAGACTTTATAAAACAACGTGCAAGCGACATAGGTATTTCATACCAAAACATCATACAAGCTCTAGTGCATAACTACTCTACAAACAAGTTAACACTACAGTTGTAGAGTAGGGCGCATAAAGATTAGTTTATGTCCAGAAGAAGAAGAACCTTTTTCTCAACAACCTTAATCTCTTCTTGAGTTAGCGTAGTTAAAACGCCATGTTCTTTTAGTAGTCGTGAAGCTTTTATCATCTTGATGGTATTGCATAAAATAGTGCTCTCTTTTTGAAGTAAATCTCTTTTTTGTAGGACATATGTAAAATCACTCTTTTTAATTTGTGAACTAAGAGGGATTACGACAACGTCATCGTATAGCCCATCTTCAACCATACGGTTTAGGTTTTGAGTTTGGAAGATGAGAACAGGTCTAGTTTTCCCAATATCGGCACACTTTACATCGCCTAGATTTGCAAGGTAAATCTCACCTTTTTTAATAGCCATCTTCTAGTCCATCAAGTAGTGTCTCATCTTCAGCTACAGAGTTCTTAATGCCACTGTTTCTCTGTACAAATTTTTTGTACTCAAGCTCTTTAAATACCTCTTGAAAATTATCTAAAAGTTCACTAGGTATAAAAACACCTTTGACTTGTTTGGTTTTTTTATTTAAAATTTGAGCTATATCGTCAAGCTTATCAATAATAGATGGATTTTTACTAATGTCTGAAATGCTAATTTGTGTCATTAAAATATCCTTTTTTAATATAGGATATTATAACATATCTATTAGTGAGATAATATAAAACATTAATTCTACTTGGGAGTGCTTACATAACAATATATAAGTTTAATGTTTTGTGATATACTATTTATATATAACTCTATAGTCAGAGGTAAGAGTCATGAGAATAAAAAAACTAGAAAAAATTTTGAATAGTGGTTCTTTTCATAGTGAATTGAGCGATGAGGTAGAATTGGCTTTACAAACTGTGCTAAAAAAAACAGTAACAAGCAGAGTGAAAAAATCTACTAAGCCTATGCTTGATTTTGATGAGATTAACTTAGAGGCTATTAAGCTTGCTGGCACGGGAGTAAAATATCCAGAGAGTCTACCCAAAGGAGTGATTATTTCCATAAAACAATCACTAGCAAGTACATAATAGTAAAGAACTATGGAAACCATGCTCAACGAGACAAAAACAGCTTTTATAATTGCAGGTCCTAATGGATCGGGCAAAACAACATTTTCAATATCACTCTTGGAAAATACTGATATATTAACAGGTGCACACCTTAATGCAGACATCATTGCAAAAGCATATATGTCAGATGATGATTACAAAGACTTAACACCCTTGCAAGTCCACTTGAAAGTTTCTCAGTTAGTAGAAAAGACTATCGATGACCTTATTGAACAAGGAAGCAATATTATCTTAGAGACTGTATTTTCGTCTAAATACAAGCTTGATACATATAAAAAACTCAAATATGCAGGTTATTTTGTTACTGTTGTGTTTGTTTCAACTAATGATCCTATGATTAATGTTTTAAACGTAGCCTCTAGGGTTAGAAGTGGGGGACACGATGTTCCTATTGATAAAATTTTATCAAGATATGATAAGTCTATTGAAAATGTAAAACTTATCGCAAAAGATGTGGATTGTTTAATTTTAATAGATAACTCAGTTATGAACCACTCACCCATAATACATAGTGCCTTATCTAAAGGGAGTGTTTGTCTTGATAATGGGAAAGATAAACCTAGATGGATACAAGGGCTACTTGATGGTATAGATGAAGTTACACAAGACGAAGAAAAAGTTGCTGTATGTAACCAAATTCAATCTGTTTTAGATAATGAGTTTATGGCACTAGTAGAGCTAGAAACTGACGATGTGCTAAATAGAATACAAAAAACGAACAGTTGAAAAAGCGAAGTGTCTAAAACTTATACCCAGCTCCAAAAGTTAAGACATAGATATCTCTTGCACTTAAAACGCCATTTACACCTAAAGGATTTGTTGGTTGCGATATAGTTCTCTCTTCTCCTTGCGCTAACATACCTGCTATACCGATGTCAAAACTATCGTTTATGTCGTATCGTGCACCGAGGGAGTATGTTAAGAAGTTACTCTCAGGTGAAGAGAAAGTCACGTACTGCTCATCCGCTGCACTTGGGGAGTAAGCAAACCCAGCCATCAGAGTAAGAGCGTCTAGTTTTTGAGTGAGACCAACTCTGTAGGCTACCGTATCGTGCCACTCTTTTGGTTGAGTTTTTCCAAGAGTCGCTTCAAGAGTGGGGTTTTCAAACTCGAAGTTTGTCTCTTGAACTATAGACCAGTATGTTTTATCGTAAGTGACTTCAAGCGTAGTCCCTGTAGGAAACTCATACGCCACCGCAAAGATAAAGTTTGCGGGAATGGGAGCCGCTATGGAAGCGTTTGAAGTTATTGGTGTGCCTGCAAAAGTTGTATCTCCTGAGCCACTTAGACGAAGGTTTATCGCAGATCTGTAAGTTGCAGAGAGATTAAGGGCATCCGTCGCATTATAGCTTACTGCTAGGTTATATCCAGCAGCCTCTCCACTCCCTTTCATATCTAACGTATATGGAGCCGTTGTAGCTGTTAGAGGAATGGAACTTCCATCAAGAGCTATCTCTCCCTCTGCCATGACATACCTAAAGCCTAAACCAAGAGAGAGTCTACTTGTCAGAGGAATGGCAACAGTAGGGTTGAGCTCTATAGTTCTTAGCGAGTACTTTTTCGCAGTCGCAGAGGCTGGCATATCTTCCCACTCGCGAGTGAGTCCCGCTGGACTTACTACGCTAAACCCTACGCGAACGCCTTTGTCGTTTAGCTCTTTAGAGACATAGTGAAGTGATGGAATCACGCTCTGGATTCTCTTTGACTCTATGTGAAAAGCGTTGTTGCTTGAGTCATACTTTCCTGGTTCGATTTGAACGTAGGTTCCCGCTAGCTCGACACTGTGGCGTTTATCGTTATAGGTCATATTTGCGGGGTTATAGTATGAAGCGTCCGCTCCATTTGCATTTGCAACGTTAGCCGTTGAGAGTGCTTGAGAGTTTATGGAGTTGTTAGGTATCTGGTAACCCGCGGCAAATATGCTTGATGTAAGCAGTAGAGAGAGTGAGAGAGTTTTTTTCATCAATATTCCTTTTAGAGTAGTTTTTGAACCCTTATGAGAGTTGAGAGCAGTATCGCTCCTTTGTCAATGTTGGCACTCTTCATCTTCAGCTCGCTATCAAGGAGAAGTTCATGGAGCTTGGAGTATGTCATAGGTTTGAACTTTAAAGAGAGTTGAGACTTCTCTTCGACTACAAACTTGGGAGCAGGGTAGCCTAGTATATCTATGGCATTTGGTGCTCCATTTACCCGTATGTAGATGTTAAACATATAGAGCTGTGTGATGTAAGCGGTTATAGCAGTGAGCACTCGTATCTCATCTTCACCATGTTCTAGTATGCTTTGAAGGTCATCTTTAAACTCTTTTTTGCCCAGAACTTTTTTGATGAAGTCGTCTATATTTACTTCAGCTAAACCATACACTAGATTATCAACATCTTTTGTAGTGATAGCTCTATCATAAACACGAAACTTTTCTATCTCATTTGATGATAACGCCACATCACCATTATGTATGCTAAGAAGATGTGCGACTGTATATTTATCTATATTTACCTGTTTTTCTTGCGCTATGGCGAGGATGATGTTTTGAGCTTCATCGTCTTTAGGGTGAAAAAACCTCACACTCATCGCCTTGCTTTTTGCAAAGGCTTTTTTGTTGTTGTATGTTTTATGGTCAGTTCCATAGTAGGCATAGACAAAAATGTTGTCGGGATTTTTATCGCATAACTCTAGAAGTATATCTAACTCTTTTTTAGGTACTTTTTTTGTACTTTTAATGATAAGAATGTTTCTATCGCCAAAGAGTGAGCCTTGAGAGAGATGCGCTTTTGCAGAGTCAAAACTATACTCATCATGGTAGAAGTTTAGAAGATTCGCATCTTCTATGTTTGTGAGCATTTTTGTGTACATGTCTA
>JAYEJR010000156.1:0-7108 GCA_034660715.1 Campylobacterota bacterium
TTTTCTCTAATGGCGTTTAGACATATGAAGTGGCTTGGAGAGGAGATCCTCGCAGAGGGTGGAGAGTTTAATTACGACAGAAATATGCATCTTACAAAAAATACAAACCTCTTTACCATTTTAATGCAACTCAAACTAGAGATAGAGGCTATTCAAGTCTACTATCCTAAAAATGTTTTAGGTGAAAGGATCAAAACCGACGATACTTATCTGCTAGAGTACCTCTCAGAACTACTTAAAACTAAGAACATAGACAAAGAGATCACGGCGTTTAATATGAAAAGAGAGTGGCTAGATAAAAACCTTGCACAAGATCAAATAGATGCTCTTACTCTCTTTTTGTTTGAAGAGTCTTACAAAGAGTATGAGCTAATACTTGTTTACAACTACATGCAAGCTAGAACAAAAGATGCCCTACACTTTAATGTCTTTCAAGACCTTATAGATGAGTCCCACTTTCACCTAAAGTCATTTGGGAACATGATGGCAAAGCTAGGTATATTAAGTTTGCCTCGTGAACTACATGAGATGACTTACATAGTTAAAGATTTAAAAGAGTTTGTAGTAGATGGCATAGCCGAAGAAGAAGCGGCTAAGGTAATGTGTAAAGAACTAAGCGATACCATAAAAGACGAAGAGCTTTCTAAGTTTTTCGACTTCATAAACTATCAAGAGAGTTATCATATAGAGCTTATGAAGAAGTTACTTTAGGAGTTTAAACTAAGCCCTACTTTGCCTTTCTCACTATCGATATCCACCACTTCTATTTGTGGTAGGTATTGATTAAGAGAGAGGACTTCTAAGGGATGAGAAATTCTCTTAGCACTCATCTTTGAGATGTGTATCATTCCATCATTTTTGAGACCTATGTCTACAAAAGCTCCAAAGTCTGTAATGTTTCTCACTATCCCCGATACAAAACTTCCCTCTTTAAGCATTTTGATATCCGTTAAACCCTCTTTAAAAGGTATGATAGATAGTTCTTCTCTTGGATCAAAACCGGGCTTATTAAGCTCTTTGATGATATCTTTGAGTGTCTCTTCTCCTACCCCTAGTTCTTTAGCTTTAAACGCCACATCAATACTACTTAACTCTTCTCTATTTAACTTCTTTGCTACTTCATAACTCTCAGGGTGTATTCCACTGTTATCAAAAGGATTTTTACCATTTTTGATTCTTATAAAACCAGCTGCTTGCTCGTAAGCTTTTTTGCCAAGACCCTTTACTTTTAGAAGTTGTGCTTTAGTAGTAAAGTTTCCGTTCGTCTCTCTAAACGCTACGACATTTTTCGCTATTTTAGCACCTATTCCCGCTACATGAGTGAGTAATGAAGCAGATGCTGAGTTTATATCTACTCCTACTCTATTTACCAAGTCCATTGTCACATCATCAAGGCGTTTAAGAAGAAGCTTCTGGTCTACATCATGTTGGTACTGTCCTATACCAAGAGACTTTGGGTCTATCTTTACAAGAGTCGCCATCGGATCACGAAGTCTTTGCGCTATGGATATGGCCCCTCTTATCGTAACATCCAAGTTGGGGTATTCGTCTTGAGCAAGTTGTGAAGCAGAATAGACCGAAGCACCAGCTTCAGATACTACCGTATACTTTAAGTTGGCATTCTCCTCAGAGTTGAGTCTTGCAAAGAACTCTTGAGTCTCTCGTGAGCCAGTTCCATTTCCTATGGCCACTCCTGAAATAGTATACTTTTTGGAGAGTTGAAGTACTTTTCTTTTTGAGTTTTCATAATCGTTTTTTGGCTGAGTCGGGTATATAACGGCCGATTCCAGATAGTTTCCATTCTCATCTATTACTGCAAGTTTACAACCACTTACAAATGCTGGGTCAACTCCTAAAATCACCATCTTAGTAACTGGCGGAGTCATAAGCAGTTGAGATAAGTTTTTACCAAATACTGAAATAGCGGCAGTGTCAGCTTTTTCTTTAAGTTCACTCTGAACTTCGCGTTCTATCGATGGAAGCAGTAGTCTCTTTAGTCCATCTTTGTAAGCTGCAAAAAGTAACTCTTTAGAACTTGAAGCATTACGAGGAATCTTGTACTGTTTTATGTTCTCTTCTACTCTTAGAATGTCTATACTTATTTTTACTGACAACTCTTTTTCTTTGACAGCTCGCATGATGGCAAGGTATCTATGAGACGGTATGTAAGCCACCTTTTCGCTTTTTCCACCAAGGTTTTTATAAACGCCATTCTCATTAAAAGTTTTTGTTTTTTTAGTTTCTATAGTTCCATAATGCATCATAGAAGTTCTGATAGCCTCACGTTCACGAGCTAGATCAGCATAGCGTTCAGCTAAGATGTCCTGTGCACCTTTTATAGCTTCATCTACATTAGTTACGTCTTTTTTTACATATCTCTTTGCTTCGTTTTTAAACTCACCAAGAGTAAGTTTTGCACTTTGAAGAGTGTTTGCTAGTGGCGTTAAACCTTTTGCCATAGCGGAGGTTGATCGAGAAGACTTCTTCTCTTTAAAAGGTCTGTATATATCTTCTAAAACTCTTAGAGTTTCAACCTCTGTTATACTCTTTTTAAGAGACTCAGATAGGGTTGAACGTTCTTCTATCAGACGAGAAACTTCTTCTTTTCTCTCTAAAAGCTTTTTAGAACTAAGATAAATAATCTCAAAATCACGAAGTACTTCATCATCAGCCCCACCAGTCATCTCTTTACGATATCTAGCGATAAAGGGAATAGTTGAACCCTCATCTAAAAGCTTTAATATGTTTTGAATATGCTCTTTTTTGAGAGAAGTTTTTTTTGCTAGTGTTGTTATTAAATCATTCATTAAAATATACTCAGACTTGTTTTATCGGTAAAGAGTTCTAAGGCTCTAGTACCTACAAGAGAATTCCCTTGTTCATTGAGTCCAGGTGAATAGACCGCTATGCCCATAAGGTTTGGTACGACTGCAACTATGCCACCGCCCACTCCACTTTTTGCTGGAAGGCCAACATTAAACGCGAAGTCTCCAGAAGCATCGTAGTGACCACAGGTAAGCATTACCGCGTTTATACGTTTAGACTGAGAAGCGGATATATACTTAACATTGTTGATGGGGTCTACACCATCATTAGCAAGATAGAGCATAGAACGAGAGAGCATTTTTGTACTCATCTCTATGGCACACTGTCTAAAGTATGTATCTACTACCTCTTCTACCTCGTTATCAAGATTATCAAAACTTTTCATCAAGTTAGCAAGAGCTAGGTTTCTAAACCCGTGTTCCATCTCAGACTTAGCAGTTACATCGTTTGAGCTTATAGACTCTTTATCCGAGATGGCTCTAACAAACTCTACTATCTCACCATAAGCTGCATTTGCACTACCATAGTGGTTTATAAGAGCATCTGTTACATTTATAGCTCCTGCATTTATGAAAGGGTTTCTAGGTTTTCCATGCTCATACTCTAACTGTACAAGGGAGTTAAAAGGATTTCCCGAAGGCTCAACTCCTATGCGTTGATAAAGACTTTTTCCATAAAACTTCAGTGCTTGAGTAAAACCAAAGACCTTAGATATACTCTGAATAGAGAAGCATTTATCTGCACAGCCTACACTATACTGAGACCCATCAAAAAGAGTAAGTGTTATAGCAAATTGGTTTTTATCTTCCTTGGCTAATGCCGGAATATAATCAGCAACTTTTCCTTCACTCAAAAGTAGCTGAACCTCTACTGCTATCTCTTCTATGATATGCTGATAATCCATTTTACCTACTCCTTACTCTCTTCTTCTTTCTCAACTGGAACCCACTGAGACTTTATCTCTGCTTTTCTTTTAGCACGTTGCGCTACTTTTTTATGACGTGGTTTATCTTTTCTGTTTTTTGTAGATGTTTGAGCGCGATTTGTATGCTCAAACCCTTCTAGTTCGACTTCTTCCATCTCACACTTCATCATAAGCTCTATCGTACCTAACATTCTCTCATCATCTGGGTCTATTAGTGAGATGCTCTCACCTATCTCATCGACTTTACGAAGACGAGTAAAGTAGTCTGGCCCTTCAAGTGGAAGATCGTAGTTTATAAGTACTTCTACGTTCTCTAACGCCATTGTCTCAAAGATTCTGTCTGTAGTTATTAAAAGGTTTAGCTCTTTAGCGTTAAACGCCACTGCCGCTTCTTCTATCTGAGAAGCTCTATGGTTTCCGTGAGCACTTAGAGATGTGATACTCTTTTCTTTAAGGTACTCATGAAGCTTGTCAGCATTTTTTTTGCTCTTTACAAGAACTAGTATTTGCTTTTTACTTACAGGCTTTAACAACTCTGTGAACATGCTATTTTTATCATGCTGTTGTACAAAGTAAGCTACTTGAGAAGTGCGGTTTCCTACACTGATGTAGTCGTAGTATTTTTTAGGTGTTGTTGTATTCTCTTCGCTCATAAATAGTCCTTAAATGTTTGACGAAATTATATCTAAGCAACCACAACTTTAACCTAAGTTGCAGCGCTTTAATGATTGGCAGAGTATAATTAAATACAAGCGTTAAAAAACTATAGGCTGATGTATGAAAACAAAGATAAGAAAATAGTAAAAAAGTAAATAGGCTCAAAGATACGAACCATTTTGCTCGTCCATAATTACTTCTATATAAAGAGTATAGACCAATCCCTAGAAGAGTCATAACTATGCCAAAGGGCTCAAGGAAAAACCCTATGAGTTTTTTGAAAAAGAACAGAACCGACATGCGACTACTCCTATAAGTATTCCGACACTATCTGCAACAATGTCAAGTAGAGAAAAGTACCTTCCATCTATAAAACTTTGCACTACCTCTATCTGCAGCCCAAATGCTACTAAAAGTAAGACTTTGATGAGTAAACTCATGTCTTTGTATGCGAGAGTTAGTAATACATAAAGTACAAAAAATGCGAGAAAGTGATTCCCTTTATCCCAAATACTCTCTATCACTTCTATATGGATAGTTGTTGTTGCTAAGAACTCAATAACGACTAAACAGCCAAAAAGTGCTAGTTTAAACATTTAGCACTTCGTTTATCTTAGTCGTGACTTTTTCATCCCAGAGTATCTCTTTATGGTTTAAGCCATCTAGCTCCATATAAAACTCTAAGTTTTTCACTCTCTCTTTTAAATCTCTTGCGTTTTGAATGTAGGTTGTTTCATCATCTACACTTACAAACAGATAGGTATCACTGTCAACTTCACTTACGAAATCCCCTGTTCTAAACTTATAACGAAAAACAGCTACAAGATTTATGTAAGGGATATATCCTCTATCAACAAACTTGGACTTTGCAAGTGATGCTATGGAGTCAAAGGCACCAACTAAGAAAAGAGCTTTCACTTGGCGTTTAGCAGCGACAAATGCCGCTATACTAGAACCTAAAGAGTAGCCTAAAAGATAAAACTCTCCATAGTTTTTCTCTACTAACTCAGCGATTTTCAGTGCGTCGTTTTGTAAGTTTTTCTCATTTATACGACCTTCACTTTTCCCATAAGAGCGATAGTTAAACGCCACTACACGACTGGTAGGATATGTAAATGCCAACTTATTTATGATACCTACAGCGTCATGAGAACGCCCGACAAATATCAAAAGTGTATTTGTAGCAGTTAAAGGCTCATAGATAGCACCCTCAAGTGTAATGCCATCATCAGTTGTCATACTTAAAACACTACACTGCTCACACATTAGCTCTTCTCTGTAGTAAGTAGGAGAGAAAACCATATAGTATTGCCATTGATAAAATGCCAACACCAGTATTAAAAAAGTCAAAGTTAAAAAAGCTATATAAATCATAAGAGGAATTATAGTGTAACTACTATAAATATATATGCATTATATATATTATGCTATAGTTGTAAAATTACTTTATTTCTAGTATAATCCGCTCAATTATTAGTAGGAAAAAAGATGCAAATATTCGGTAAGTTTACAACAAAGTTTGATATGGATTTCATAAATGGTCACTATATCTACTTCAATGATGGTGAAGATGACATCATAACTCCAGCAGATGTAGAGACTATGCTTAAAAAGAAACGCAAGCATGTTTGTGGGACTATCTTTTTATACAACCCTGAACTAAGTCCAGTTGGTTATAAACTAAGTCGTTTTTTACAAGAAGATGGTTTTGAGCAGTATGATGAGTTTGTTCCTTTAAATGAAGATCCTATGAGTTATGTTATAAACGCTGGCCTTAAAAATATTTATGCCGGTAAACTTGTAGAGATCAAGTACCTTTTTGGTTATAACCGCTCTGATATTGCTCCTACACCTATCATTGAAGAGTTTGATGCAGACTTAGATAAACTAAACTCTTCTCAACTTACTCGTTACGATAAAGAGTTAAACTATATAGATATTCCAAATGTTCGTGTTAGTGGTAAGTTCGTATACTTTGGAACTGGTCATAAACATGATAGACACCATAAAGCTATCATAGCTTATGCTCGTGCCTTAGCTGCACAAATCAAAAAACTTGATAAGCAGATAGTTTTCTTACACGATAACAACTATGATGCAGATGAGTGTATAGACCTGGCTTACTTCCTTTCACCTATGGCAACAGGAAAAATGAAAGATATACGTGCCAACTCTTTTAAAGAGATTTTTAAAGAGACTCCTCACAAAGTCGTAAAAATAAGACTCTAAGTCCTAAAGTTTTTTTGCCCACCGAGCAAAAAAACGTGCAAGAGCATTTTGCTCAAGTGAGACTATTTGGATATCTTCTAACTCGACCTATTCAGACATAAAATCCCACTTTTCATTTAAGGAACATTATGTTCTTTTAATGGATTATTTGACAAATAACACACACTTTGTTCAGTTATTGACAAATAATGTAATAAAAACACACTTTTTCTTTAAGCTTAGATGCAATAATTTGAAATACACAATAAAAACACCCTAAATCTTCCAAATAACTATCATTTGAGGTGTTAGTTACTTTTCGTATATAAGTTGTTTGGCTATAATGTTCGTTGAATGAATAGTTGTCTCCAAAATTACATACTTGATAAAAGTTCACATTTATGTTAATATATAGCTATGAAAGAAATAAAGTTTTATAAAACATCATCTGGGAAAAGTCCTGTTGAAGACTTCCTTGATTCATTGTCATCA
>JAYEJR010000157.1:0-26436 GCA_034660715.1 Campylobacterota bacterium
TCAGTTCTTATACTCATTAATGATGAATTTATCAAGAACAACATCAATATACACATTGAAAATGATCAAGAAATTCTCATCTTTGGTATTGAGAATGAGTTTAAACATTTAGTTCTTAATATACTTAATAATGCTAAAGATGCTTTCAATGAAAAAGAAGTCGAACTTCGTAATATCTACATCTCTTTTTATAAAGATCAAGAGTACATTAGCCTTGATATTAAAGATAGTGCTGGTGGTATTCCTATTAATGTAATAGAACATATTTTTAAACCTGAGGTTACGACTAAAGCAGACGGCAAAGGAACAGGTATCGGTCTCTACATGAGTACTCAAATCGCAGAGAAGCTCGGTGGAGTTTTAAGTGTAAAAAATGTAGAAAATGGTGCCTCTTTTTCTTTAAAAATACCAATTTAACTCTTTATAATCTTTCGATGTTACAATTTCAGTATCTTTTGTTATAATTAATTTAATGAAAGAGACTATCAACAACAACCTTCTCCAAACAATAACTCAGCAAATATCTGAAGATAAAATATTGTCTAATGATGATGTACTAGAGTTAATAAATCAATATCAATATCAACAAAAAGAACAAGAAAGAATACTCTCTCAGCACAGCAAATTGGCTTCTATGGGTGAGAAGATTGACTTTATAGCACATCAATGGAAACAGCCTCTGAACTCTTTAAGTCTAATGTCTGGGTTACTAAAACAAGATTTCCAAGATGGACTTATATCAAAAGAATATATAGATGATGTTACAACTACAGCTGATACACAAATAAACCATCTTGTCGCTACACTTCATGAGTTTAGAACATTTTTAAAACCAAGTAAAGATATCATAGAGTCTTTTTTACTGCATGAATGTGTCGGTAGTGTACAAGTTTTGATGAGAGATGAGCTTATTATAAATAATATTATGATTGAACTAGATATAGAAGACAACCTCAGTATTGAAGGTGAATCAAATGAGTTTAAACATATTTTTTTAAACCTCATTAGTAATACTATTGATGTTTTTCAAGAGAGAAAAAAACTCCTATCTCGTCATATATACATAAGAGCATTTAGTAAAAACTCTCAAATACATATAGAGTTTGAAGATAATGCTGGTGGTATTGCACTTGATATCATAGATCAAGTTTTTCTTCCTCATGTTACAACAAAACTACAACAAGGTGGTAGTGGTGTTGGTCTCTACATGAGTTCTAAAATCGTTGAAAAATACAATGCCTCAATCAAAGTAAATAACTCAAATATAGGCGCTTTATTTACAATTGCATTTAATTCATAAACTATACTGCACAAAATAAACTTCTGTAATCATAAATTCGATATAATTTCAAAATTGATAGTAAATGTAAGAGTCTGCTATTAAAAATTTCAAGTTAAAGGGTTCATTATGAATCATGTACAAAATGGTAAGTACAAAGCTTACCCACAAATAGATTTGCCAAATAGACAGTGGCCAAGTAAAACTATAACAGATGCTCCCAAGTGGTGTAGTGTTGATTTAAGAGATGGAAACCAAGCTCTTATCAACCCTATGTCAATGGAGAAAAAACTTGAACTTTTTAGACTCTTACTCAAACTCGGATTTAAAGAAATCGAAGTAGGTTTTCCATCTGCTTCAAAAGTAGAATATGACTTTTTACGTCGTTTAGTTGATGATAAACTTATTCCTGATGATGTAACTGTACAAGTTCTTGTACAAGCACGTGAGCACTTAATCGCTAAAACATTTGAGTCACTTGCTGGTGTTAAAAAGGCTACTGTACATCTTTATAACTCAACATCAACTGCACAAAGAAAGATAGTTTTTTCAAAGTCAAAAGAGGAGATAACTGCTCTTGCACTTGAAGGTGTTGAGTTAGTTAAAAAGTATGAAGCCTCACATGATGGAGAGATATTCTTAGAATATTCTCCAGAGAGTTTCACTGGAACTGAGCTAGATTTTGCTGCTCATATCTCTAATGCTGTAACTGCCTGTTGGGGCATCAGTGATACACGCAAAGTTATCATTAATCTTCCTGCAACTGTAGAGATGGCAACACCAAATGTATATGCTGATCAGATAGAGTGGATGGCAGCACATTTAGACAATCGTGAGAATGTTATCATCTCTACACATACACACAACGATAGAGGGACATCAGTAGCTGCTACTGAACTTGCTCTTTTAGCTGGTGCAGATAGAGTTGAAGGGACACTTCTTAGTAATGGTGAAAGAACAGGAAATGTAGATATCATCACTCTTGCTTTAAACATGACAACGCAAGGGGTTGACTCTATGCTTAACTTTAGTGATATTAACGAAGTTCTTGATGTAGTTGAACGCTGTACCGAGATGGAAACACATGCACGTCATCCTTATGTTGGCGAACTAGTTTACACAGCGTTTTCTGGTTCACACCAAGACGCTATCAACAAAGGTCTTGCACATCAAAAGAGTAAAGAGGATGCTTTTTGGGAAGTTCCATATTTGCCAATAGATCCACAAGATGTTGGCCGTAGCTATGAGAGTATCATTCGTATCAACTCTCAATCTGGAAAAGGCGGGGTTGCTTATATACTAGAGAAAAACTATGGTTACCAGCTTCCAAAGGCTATGCATCCTGAGATAGGAAAAATAGTACAAGGTGTTACTGATGTTAAAGGAAGAGAGTTAAGTTCTGGGGAGATCTTAGATATCTTTAAAGATACTTACTTTAAAACCAAAGAGCATGTTTCATTTGTATATGTAAACTTATCATCTAAAGATGGCATCTCAAAGTGTGAACTAACATATAAACAAAATACAAAAGAGATAAAAGCTATAGGTGAAGGCAATGGTCCTATCGATGCTTGTAAACATGCTCTTATGAAAGAGTATAAAAATGAGTTTACTATAAACTCTTACTCTGAGCACTCATGTGGTGACACAAGTGAAGCTAAAGCAGTTGCATACATAGAGATTCAAACAAAAGACACTCTCTCTTGTTATGGAGTTGGAACTGACAACAATATTGCTACAGCATCACTTAAAGCAATGTTTAGTGCGATTAATAGAGCTTTTAACTAAAAAGAGAGCCCAAATACAATCTCAGGATAAGAGGTAGAACAATCCTCTTTAATGAGACAAGAACTAAACTGCTCATATGCATATCCCAGTGATACATATGAGTTGTTTGTTATCATAGCTACACCACCTCTTGCACCAAATGATTCACGATTATCATAACCATCTATCAAAGTCTCACGAACAAAAGCACCTACATATGGACGAAACTTTTTACTTATAGGTATAAAGTAGTTTGTCGCTAATGCTAGTTCATTTTGTATAGGATCAGCTCCAAACCAACCTCTATAAGAAAGACCAAGACTAAGATTATCAACTACAAAGTAGTTCCCACTTAGACCTACTAGAGTATAGGTGTTGTTATAACTGCTTCCCGCACCAAGTGATACTCCAAAACTCGACTTTCCCTTTTTAAAAATGTCTGCCTGTGCTAAACTACTTACAATGATAAACGCCAATAAAATATTTCTAACTACCATAATAACTCCTCTTCTGGATCTGCAATCATCTCTACTCTAGGTGGTTTTGAGATATCACTAAAGTACTCTTTTTTATTTCCTGTATGAACTTCTATAATTCCCTCTGGGATGTCAAATTCTCGCTTTATTTGAGGGTAGAGTTTTAATACATTTTCATAATATGTTTTAAAAGCTGGACCAGCAACTCTTCCCCCTGTTTCTCTCTTATACATAGGTGTATTGTCATCATTTCCAAACCATACAACAGTAGCTATAGTTGGTGAGTACCCTGCTAACCAGCCATCTACATTAGAGTTCGTAGTACCAGTCTTCGCTGCAAGTTCTAAACCCTTTACACGAGCACGTCTTGCAGTACCACGATCAACTACATCTCTTAGTATAGTAGTCATTATATATGCTTGTGTTGGAACAGCTGTTATGTGCTCTACATACTGTTTCTCATATACCTTTTCATTTCCCTTCTCTATACTAGAAATTAAATGAGGTTCTACTTGAACACCTTGGTTTGAAAAAGAAGTATATGCTCTTGCTAGTCCTAGTGGTGACATAGACATAGTCCCTAGCGAGATTGAAAGGTCATGCGGTATATTTTTTATATTAAATTTTTTTAGCTCTTTTAAAAGATTATTCAACCCTATATCATTTACAAGATTGATGGTTGCAAGGTTTCTAGAGTGGATAAGAGATTCTCTTAAAGTCACAAGTCCTTTATAGTTTTTCTCATAGTTCTTTGGTTGCCACTTTAGCTCTTCACCATCTTTTTCATACTCATAAGTCTTAGCGATATCTACAAGCTCTGTTGCTCCTGAAAAACCAACATCAATTGCAACTTGATATATAAAAGGTTTAAATGCCGAACCAGGTTGGCGTCTTCCTTGAGTTGCACGATTGTATGAACTCTTCTTATAATCAACACTTCCAACAAGAGCTAAGATGTCCCCAGTAGCAGAATCTAAGGAGACTAGAGCACCATTGAGTTTTGTAGTATTTACATCCTCAGCCCTAAGAGTCTTATCTTCTTCATCTACTGGCTTGTTCGCTTCTTTTTCTTTATACTTTTCTAGTCTTTTCAAAGAGGAGTCATAAGCGAACTTTAATGAGTAGCGAGCAGCGGCTTGGAGTCTAATGTCAATGGTCGTATAGACTTCATAACCACCAGTTTTAAGGTCACTAATGTTCATGTCTCTAAACTTTCGTGCAACTTCATCTACTATAAATGGTGCTCTATTTTGTGTTAGTGTATCGTTAAACACATCTGGATTTTCTGCTAGAGCTCTCTCATATGTAGGCTCATCTATCCAGCCTAAAACATGCATTCTTTTTATAACACGGTTTGCTCGTCCCATAGATATCTCATAGTTTTTTGTAGGTGCATAAGTACTTGGTGCCTTTGGAAGACCTACTAAAATCGCCATCTCTTTAAGAGTTAAGTCTTCTAACCGCTTATGAAAATAACCATCAGCAGCAGTCTTTATACCGTAGTATCCATGTCCATAATATATCTCATTTAAGTATCGCTCTAGTATCTCTTCTTTTGTGAGTGTTTGCTCTATTTTAATGGCATAAATAGCCTCTTTTATTTTACGGGAGAGTTTTTTCTCACGAGTTAAGAGTTTATTTTTGACTAACTGTTGCGTTATTGTACTTGCACCTTCAACTGCTTTACCAGCACGTATGACCTTTATAGCAGCACGAAAAATCGCATCTATATTTATCCCAGGGTGTTCAAAAAAAGTAGTATCTTCGATTGCAACAAGTGCTTCAATAATACGAGGAGGTATTTCATCAAAAGAGGCATAATAACGATGCTTCTTGTTAAATATGTTTGCTATTTTTTTACCATCTTTATCATAGATTCTACTTGTTACTTCTGGCTTGTAATTGGTCAGTGTTGAGATGTCATACTTAAAACTTGTTAAGTAGTAACCTACTAGAATGAAAGGTGATAAAAACCCTAATATAACAATTGTTAAAACAATTTTTTTTACTAAACTACGACTCATCATATTCTAAATTCCCTATTTGCAAAATTTGCTTGGATTAATGTTTTTGTATATTTTTCTTGTGGATTACTCATAACTTCACTCATCTCTCCACTCTCAACAAGAAGACCATCTTTTATCACACATATATCTCTGCAGAGACTTTTTGCTGAAGATATATCATGTGTCACAAACAGCATTTTAAAACCTTCTCTAATCTGTAGTTTTTTAAGAAGCTCTATTATCATCACTCTAGTTTTAGGGTCAAGTGCTGTCGTTGGCTCATCAAGTAACAAGAGCTTGGGCTTGTTACTAAGCGCCATAGCAATAACAACACGTTGGAGTTGTCCTCCTGAGAGTTCTGGAGGAAATCTATCTAGTAAGTCTGACTCTAATCCTACTTCAGAGAACAACTCTTCTACTCTCAACTCATCTACAAAAAACTGTTTTCTTATTTTAGTAAGTGGGGAGAGTGCTGTAAAAGAGTTTTGAGGTATGAACGCTATCTCTTTTGCACCACCGAGCTCAAACTCACTACTATAATCAAAATCCAAAGACATACTCGCTGGTAACATCCCTAGTATTGCTTTAAGTGTGAGACTCTTACCACTTCCGCTTTGACCAACTAGGGCTAAAGACTCATCGATATTAAACGCCATATTTACCAAAGTTTTTCCACTAAGAGTTATCTTTAGCTTTTTAATGTTCATTGTTTATTTTAACCAAATTATTACATAATTCTCTTAACTCATCTTCACTCTGGCCTACTCTAGCGATTAGTCTGATGATGGCGTTTGGCACAGTGGGTTGTCTTATGCCGCCTACACTAAACCCTAAGTCATAGAGTCTATTTTTAATCTCTATGACTTTTCTATTGTCTCCTATAACTATCGGAATAATAAGTCCTTCAACCTCTACACCCAATACTTCCCTAACAATTTCTTGTCTCTTTTTGATATCAACTTTTAACTTTTGAGCATTTTTAAGTATATACTCTAAAGATTTATGAGCCAAGAGAGTATCATAGAGTGAGAGGGAAGTAGCATATACGATAGGTTTAGCACGGTTAATGAGATACTCCACTATGTGTTCGCTTGCTAAGATGAAAGCTCCAAAACTACCATAAGCTTTGCCAAGTGTTCCCATCTTTATATGGTTCTCTTTTGGAGTGACTCCATAATGGTCAAACAGACCCATCAGCTTCTCACCAAGAACTCCACTACTATGAGCTTCATCGACTATTAAGATAGCATTTGCACTATCAACTACTTCAAAAACCTCTTTTGGACAAACATCGCCATCCATAGAGTAGATACCTTCAACCGCCACTATCTTTCGTTTGGCGTTTGAATCGGCTAAAAGAGATTCTAGCTCTTGCATATCGTTGTGTCTAAAAAACACTACATCTATGGCATTTAGATTTGAAGCTAAAACGCCTGAAGCGTGGTAAAGCTCATCCATAAAAAGAGTGTCTCCTTTGCGAACTAGTGATTCTATAAGTGCTATGTTGGCGTTAAACCCACTTCCAAGAACTACCCCTGCTTCAAAACCATTTGCCTCACACATTGCATCTTCGAAATCTTTATGAATCTGATGATATCCATTTACAAGCATAGAGGCTTTTGAAGAGTGTGTATCTAGTTTAGAGATTTCTTCTGAAGTTAATTTGTGTAGTTGCTTGTTGTGTGAGAGACCAAGGTAGTCATTAGATGCAAAATCTTTTACTTGAGTACTTAAAACTTCTCTTGTTCTATAACGACCTGATTTTTTGAGTGCTTTGAGTTCCTTCTCGTAGAACATGACTACATAAACCTCTTAAGCAGTTCCACACTAAGTCCCATTGCTGTACTCTCGTAACCTCGAACTTCTTTGATGTAAGATTTACAAAAGCCTTCAACCATACAAGCACCAGCCTTACCTCGCCACTCACCACTATTTAAATACTTGTCTAGTTTATACTCATCAAACTCTTCAAAAAGGTAATCAGTTTGGGAGATATCTACAACTTTTTTCTCTTTAGAGTGGTAAATCATACAGGTGATGATACTCGTAATATTTCCACTTTGAGTATACAAAATATTACGAGCATCATCCACACATTTTGCTTTTCGAAGTATATGACCTTGTGAAGTAACTACAGTGTCAGCAACTAAGAGAGGCATATCTTCACAGCCAAATGCAGCTATGTTAGCATTGTACTTACCAAGTGTCGCTTGATAGACAAAATTTTTAGGAGAACTTGCAACAATCTTCTCTTCATCAAAGTCAACACTCTCTTGTCTAAACGCCACTCCGGCGTTTGTTAAAAGCATTGAGCGAGTCTGTGAAGAGGAAGCAAGGCGGAGCATATTAGAGACCGCTTGAAAGAGATGAGCCTAAGAAGATAGCCACGATACCAAGGATGATATTTAGTGGAACCATATACTTTCCGATAAGTCCAAGTTGATCTTTTGCAAGAACAAAATCTCCATTATCAAGAGCTTTTTCGGCTCTGTTTCGTCTCACTATCATATATGCAAGATTTAAAAACATAACAGTCCAAATACCCTCTTTAGCATATCCAAACAACTTATATTCACTTGCAGATAGAGAGTATCCTTTTATCATAATCACCGCAGTTATTAAAAGAATGATTACAAAAGGAGCTACTATACAAAAGAGTCTTTTTAGAGCATCTGCAACTCTTTGCAGTCTGTGAGCTGGAGACTCTATCTCCATAAAAGATGGATGAGCAGCGTAACGCATCGCTATCATACCACCAACCCAGACTACTGCTGAGATTACGTGTAAAAAAACTATTATAGTTTTATACTCTGCAAAAAATTCAGCCATTATGAGAGTGCCTCTGTGATAAACGCCAACGAAGCTTCTTTAGCTTCAGGAAGTTTAGCAGGAAGTTTTCCACCTGCCTGTGCAAAGTCCGGACGACCACCACCACCGCCACCTAAAATAGGAGCGATTTTTTTGATCCACTCACCAGCTTTAGCATTTGCGTCTTTAACACCACAAGCTATAAGAACTTTATCGCCTTTTACTTGAAAAAGCATTGCACAAAGTTTCTCGTTTTGGTTTTTAAGCTCATCAATTTTATCTTTGATGTCACCCGCTGGATACTCTTCTATCACAACCGCAACACCATTGATTTCATTTGCAGTGATCTCTACCTTTGCAGACTCTTGAGCATCTTTAAGTTCACTTTTTAACTCAACTATAGACGTTTTAAGACGAGAAATACCAGCCATAACATCCAAGTTTTTGACCTCAGACTCAACCTCTTTTAAAACTCTTCTTTGTTGTACAAAGTAGTTATAAGCCGCATTTCCACAAACAGCTTCTATACGACGAACCCCAGCTGAAACGCCAGACTCTTTAGTGATGATAAACGAGCCGATGTTTGCAGTGTTATTTACATGAACGCCGCCACAAAACTCAACCGAAGCATCTGCAAAACGCACCACTCGAACTTCGTCACCGTACTTTTCGCCAAACTGAGCTTTTGCTCCGCTATTTTTAGCATCTTCTATACTCATCACTTGAGTATTTGTAGAAATTTCACGCATTATTTCGTTGTTTACACGAGTCTCAATCTCAGCTAACTCCTCTGCTGAAACAGCCTTTGGATGTGAGAAGTCAAAACGTAGACGGTTAGCTTCGTTAAGTGAACCAGCCTGTGCGATATGATCACCCAGTACATCAAAAAGCACAGCGTGAAGAAGGTGAGTTGCAGAGTGATGTTTGATGATTTCACTTCGTGAGCTATCAACATGAGCATCGACCACAGTTCCAAGCTTAAGAGTTTTCACCACTTCAACCTGAGCAAGAGAGAGACCAAAAAACTTTTTAGTATCAACTACTTTTGCAAAGCCCTCAAGTTCTCCACAGTCACCAGTTTGACCACCACTCTCAGCATAAAAAGGAGTAGTGTCTAAAAGAACCCAGCCTTTATCGCCTGCATTTAAAACATCAGAATGCTTGTAAGAGTCATCAAGAAGTGCTAAAACTTCTCCCGAGTGCTCTGTAAAGTCATAGCCAACAAAAGTGTTTTCTCCAAACTTTTCTAAAAGCTCTTTGAAGTCACCATTTACAGCATCATCTCCAGAGCCTTTCCAAGCTGCTTTTGCAGAAGTTCTCTGAGCCAGCATCAACTCCTCAAACTTTGCAGAGTCAAGAGTCATATCGTGAGACTTAAGCATGTCCTCTGTCAAGTCTAGTGGGAAACCAAACGTGTCGTAAAGCTTAAACGCCACCGCTCCACTAAATACATCTTTAGTATTTTTGAGTTCTTCTTCAAAAAGAGCGATACCGCGCTCAATTGTTTTGAAAAATCTCGCTTCTTCAAGTTGAATCTGCTCTCTCACCGCTGCAGATTTTGTTCTTAGGTAGTCATACTCTCCACCCATAATCTCTACAACCGTATCTACTAGTTTGAACATAAATGGCTCACGAAAGCCTAAAAGGTAACCATGACGAACCGCGCGACGAAGAATACGACGAAGAACATAACCACGACCCTCGTTTGAGAAGTTCGTACCCTGAGCTAAAAGAAAAAGTGATGTTCTAATATGGTCTGCGATTACTCTGTAAGAAGCACCCGTCTCATACTTGTACTCTTTACCTATCATCTCTTGAACTTGATTGATAATTGGCATGAAGAGTGATGAACCATAGTTTGAAAGTTTTCCCTCTTTAATAGCTACAACTCTCTCAAGACCCATACCAGTGTCGATAGATGGTTTTGCTAATGATACTCTCTCTCCACCTGCAACTTTTACTTCATACTGCATGAACACAAGATTCCAAATCTCTAAAAATCTATCACCCTCTCCACCCATTCTATCTTCAGGTCCAGAGAAGTTCTCAGCACCTTGGTCAAAAAATATTTCAGAACATGGCCCACATGGACCAGTGTCACCCATAGACCAGAAGTTATCTGCATCACCTAAACGCATGATTCTATCAGCTGATATGTGTTTTTTCCACATCTCTTCTGCTTCATCATCTGAGTCATGAACCGTAACCCATAGCTTCTTTATAGGAAGTTCAAGAACCTCAGTGATGAACTCCCAAGCGTAAGCGATAGCATCTTCTTTAAAATAGTCTCCAAAAGAGAAGTTACCCATCATCTCAAAAAATGTATGATGACGTGCTGTGTGACCTACATTTTCAAGGTCATTATGTTTACCACCGGCTCTTAAACATGTCTGGCATGAAGTAGCTCTTGGGTTAGCAGGTGTTGGAATCTCACCTGTGAAAATTGACTTGAATGGAACCATTCCTGCGTTGTTAAAAAGTAGTGTTGCATCTTCAGGAACTAAGGGTCCTGAAGCTACTCTGTTGTGGTTTTTTGACTCAAAAAATTTTAAGTACTCTTCTCTAATATCCATAGCGTTACGTCTCTTATATAAAATTACGCGATTATAGCTAAAAACTGCTAAAAATATAGTTTTTAGCTCTGTAACCTTAGTGAAACATAGCTCTTTTTGTAACCTCTGTGAAATATTTCTTTTATAGAATTTTATAAATCAAACTTAGGAATTAGAAAATGCTTGAGAGAGAATTTTTAATAGATGCCAACAACCCCGATTTAGAGTTTTTTTGTGACTTAGATGATACTTGTGCCTTAAGTATCTGTGAAAATGAGCTTGAAATTCCCCAAGAACACATTAAAAAAATAAAGTGTTATGATGATGCTTTTAAAATCTATCTTACACAATCAAGAAGTTACTTTAGAGATGATTGGTATGTAAACCTTCAGCGTTTAGAGTTTGTTTCCTAGAATCACTACTCTTCATATTTTATAAATTACCTCACAAGTAGGCTAAAAAGAGTTTTAAAAGCTCTTTTCATCGTCTATGTCAATGCTTGAATACTTTTGGCTCAATGTCTCCGCGGCTATCCCATTGCCAAACCTTAAAAACTCTCTTTTGTGATTTAATACAGGAGTCGTTCCAAAACCGCAACTTGGGCTTTTGGATTTTAAAACGATTCTATCGACTTGAGGATGTTTCTTTATAAAGGAGGTTATTTCAGCCTCTAAACGCTCTGTTACGTCTCTGTTTGTCTCATCTGTAATGATTCTGTTTTCGCCATCGACTTCAGCAACGCTGATTCGCTCTCGTGGCGTTCCAAAGAGAGGCGCTTCTGGACAAAAAGGGATGATTTCATACTCTTGTAAAGCCTCTATGACTTCGCGCGTCTCTTTTGTCTTAGCGTCATAACGACACAACTCGCCTAAAAGGCAAGCCGAGACTATCGCTTTTTTTCTCACTAGCAGATAACTACGGACTTTATCTCAGTCATCTCTTCGATGGCAAACTGTGGACCCTCTCGACCAACGCCACTTAGCTTAACGCCACCATAGGGCTGAATGTCAAAACGCAGAGTTGGCATGTCGTTTATGATAACGCCACCGGCGTCCAATTCAGATATAGCTCTTTGCACTAGTGATAGGTCGTTTGTAAATACTGAAGATTGTAGTCCATAAGGAGAGTTGTTCATTCTTGGCATCGCGTCATCGAAGTTGTCCACCTTTACAAGTGAAACTATCGGAGCAAAAACCTCTTCACACACTATAGCCATATCATCTCTTACATCTGCCATAACACAAGGGTGAAACATACGACCCTCGCGATGTGGAGGAAGAAGAGGAACTGCCCCCTCCTCTATAGCAGACTCAACCCAACCCATAGCACGACTTGCAGACTCGTCATCTATAAGAGGGCCCATAAAAGTATCATCTTCATACGGAGAACCTACTACTAGTTTTTTAGTCTCATCAGCCATTTTTTGAGAAAACTCATCGTAAATATCTGCGTTTACATAGATACGTTGCAGTGAAATACAGACTTGTCCTGAGTTTACAAAAGCACCAAGTGCACATCTACTCGCTGCTAAATCCAAGTCAGCTGATGAAGAGATATAAGTCGCTGCGTTTCCACCAAGCTCTAATGAAACTTTCTTAATGCCAGCCGATTTTGTGATGATGTTCCCAACTGGGACAGAACCCGTAAAAGAGATAACGCGAGGAATATCTGAAGTTATAAGAGCTGAACCAACTTCGGCATCACCATAGACAACACTTAGTGCATCTTTAACTGCAAACTCACTATCTATAAAAAGTCTAGCAAACTTGTAAGCAGTAAGTGGAGCTTCTGGAGTTGGTTTGAGTACAACGGCGTTTCCAGCTACAAGTGCGGGAGCTAGTTTATGCGCTACAAGGTTTAGGGGGAAGTTAAAAGGAGTGATGGCAACGACAACACCAGCAGGTTCGCGTGTAAAAAATGCCGTTGTTTTTTTCCCACTAGGCATTGCATCAGTGTTTATAGTCTCGCCATGCATAGTTCTCATAGTCTCTGCTGAGAGAGTTACAGTCTCTATACAGCGTTCAACCTCAACGCGAGCAAACGCTATAGGCTTTCCAACCTCATCAGTTAGCGTTTGAGCTATATCTTCTTTGTTCTCACGAAGTTTATCTGCTACATCTAAAAGCCAGTTACATCTTTGAGAAAGAGTAGAAGCTTTAGCAGCTACAGTAGCAGCTTGTGCAATTTTTAGCGCTTTCTTAGCATCATCAGCTGTACATATAGGAGCAGTTGAAACTACTTCTCCTGAGTATGGACTTACTCTTTCACTATTTGTATCTGTTGTCGCTTCTTGTGAGCCGAAAAATATTTTTGCTTGCATAAAAATCTCCCTGTAATTATTAGGGAGATTATAGCGTTTGTTAGCAAAAAGTTTAGAACTACTCTACATCTCTCACGCAACGGACATTAACTTCATCTTGTGCGTCAGAGAAACTATCTCCATTTTGAACATCATACTGAAATATCATAGCTATGTGCCAGCCATCTTCTATGGATTCGTCTGTCCAAGTTGCCACTCTATCTACTTCATAAACTGGTGTAAAATCTGCAGCTATTGCATTGTCACCATCAGCCTCAGTCACTACTCTAATATCCATAATTTCGCTACCATCACCTGTATTCATATAACTATGCGGAAGTCTCCAGTCGACATAACCATCTAATTCCAATTCAGAACAATAACCTTGTGCTTCACTCCAAGTGACATAATTAGTCTCACCAACAACATGTGCTGTATCTTCCCACATTAAGCTACCAACCGTTACCGTATCTTCACCACCACTTGCTGCTCTTGTAGTTGAGCTAAATGTGTCACTAACGCCACCTACCGTTAAAACAGTGTCTACCTGCATTTCATTACTTATAGAGCTTGTATGTCTTACATACACCGCTTGATTATTTGAGACATTTACATCTACTGTGCTCCATGAAGTGCCTCCATCAAGTGAATACTCTCCACCTATTATAGAGAGGGCTACCTCAACATTTATACCACTCACAGTTATATTTGCTGTTTGAATAGTATCAACATTAGCATTTGTGACATCTGTAAATGTAAACTGATTTGGCGTTGTTAGAGTCTCTGTAACCGTTCTTGTTGTAAAATCAAAATAGTCATCTCCAACATAAAGTCTCGTAGTAAAAATTGAATTATAATTACTATGGCTTGTATGTCTTACTTTTACTTTTTGTCCATTTTGGATTGTTGTCTCTTGAGTACTCCAAGTAACGCCATCATCCAAAGAGTACTCGCCATTTACAACTGAGAGTTGAGTCTGCGGATAGTTTATACCCTCTATGGTGATGTTTGCCTCATAAACTGTACTTAACTCTGCATCGTTAACATCTGCAAAATATGTACTATCTGGAGAAATATCACATATATAATCTAAGATTAAAGTAGTTCCATACTCACTAAAATCTGTTTTATAAAGATTACTGCTAGTGTCTTGGAAATAATAAGCACCATTGAGTTCAAACATATCTTTTAAATCAGATGCTCTATCGCCATAATCTTTTCTATCTCTTCTTAGTATAGCAACTGTTCCTTCACTCGTTCCATCACTAGCCCAAACCTGTTCAAAATACTGTTCTTCTCCATTAACAATTTCCATATTTACTGACTCATAAATAATTTTTCCATCAACAACTTGCATACCATCCATACCCATATGTAAGCCTAACCTTGTAGAGCTACCATCTTGAATATCTTTTATTAGTGTTACGTTTGCAGTACTAATATCATACTCATAAAGGTTATAGTCTCTATCATAAGCATCATCGATTGCACCTTTAAAATAGAGTTTTCCATTTAACTCCACCATTGCGCTAATCATATCATCACCAAAAGTATAAACTATACTTGTCCCATTGCTTGTACCGTCAGTTTCTACTATAGTTTGACCCTGATATGCATCATCAGACATAATAAAGTACATTTTATCGTTATACTTTACAATCGATTCATAATCATATCCATAGCCAGCTATAAGTGAACTACTCTCTTCTCCAAGTGATATGGAGTACAGTTCTCTATATTGACTAAATATAAATTTTGACCCAATTGTGCCTAGGAAAGACAGAGGTTTTCCATCTTGAGGTTTTACAAATGTTTCAACAAGTTCGGTAGCGTTTAGGTCGCTATTCAACCTATATATGCTTACATTAGAGTCTGTAGATTCAGAAATAAATGAATAATAAGTACCATTCATCTCAACTATCTTACCTAGTGAAAAATCTGCAATTCGCTCTAGTGTATCTTTATCCGCTCTATATGTACCGTATCTATCTGATGTGGAGTCTGTAGCCGTGAAGAACATATACTCACCGACTTTATGTAAACCAGCTGAGTGTGATGAGCCCCATAAATACTCACTAGTAAAACCATTATCGTTAATATCGAAAACTTGTGTACCTTCTTCAGTTGCATCTGTTTGCCAAAGTTCTATTGCTCTAGCCCCTGCTGATGAGTAATACCCAGAAAAGTACTGCATATCACCAACTTTTTCATACATCTCAAAATCTACAAAGCCAGTACTTGCTGCGTCTTTTGTGCTGTATATACCTGGTGCTAAATCTTTTACCAATGTAGTCCCAGTTAATGTACCATCGGTTTTATACATTTCCGTACCAATATAATGAGGATCCCTGCAGGCACTTATTACTCTAGTCTCTAGTACTAATTCGCTAACGTTAAAATCTACACGACCCGTTGCAGAGTATTGACACTCATTGATTGTATCATTTACAGTGTATTCAAAAAAATCATTCCCTACAAATGTATCGTCTGGATCATAGTTATAATGAACAAACTCTCCCCCTACTGCAACTAAAGAGGAACTACCGCCTGTCGTAGACGTTGTAATGGTTGCGGATTTATTTGATGTTAAATACTCACCGATTATTGTCTCTGTGTTAAAAAGCGTTTTAGAAATATTTGGAGCTTCTAAACTGCTAGGTGCTTTTATAGTCACATTCACACGACCATAATCATCTCCGCTTTTATAAATAAAACTATCACTTCCTATAAAACAATCAGTACCTGTAAATCTAAGATACCATGACTCTCCACCAACTAAGTAGGCTTCAGCAGTTCCATGCTCTGGTGCTATATCGATAGCTACATCAACTGTATGTGCTATACCTGTATCAAAAGAGTAAGTCCCTTTAACATCTAGCTCTATATCTATATCATCCAAAGTTACTGCTATAGGTGGTACTTCTGCAACATTTACAGTAATATTTGCATCTGCCTTAGAGCCATTTCCATCTTGAGCTTCTACAACTACTAGGTAAGTACCGACACTATTAAAAGTATGATTAAATCCCGTTGCACCATAATTTTCTACTACTGTAAAGTCAGCGTCATTTGTCTCTTTTATCTTCCAAGAGATATTTAGTTCATCACCGTCTTCATCAGATGCACTTGATTTTAATATTACGCTATCACCAATATATATCAACTTATCTTCTGCTGGACTTATGCTTACCACTGGAGCATGATTTACAGCTATAACACTTACAATAATATTCGCTTCTACCTCTGCTCCGTGATTATCAGTTGCAGTTACACTTATACTATATTGACCAGTTTCATCAAAGACATGTGAGAACTGTGCAGTTGTTCCGGCTTCTACCTCATCATCTGAATCTACTTTTTTATATCTCCACGCAAGAGTAACTGTATCTCCATCATTTGCATCACTCGCTACTGCAGTTAACTCTAAGGTAGTGTCAACAGCTACACTCTCCATTGTACTTGGAGTTATAGAAACAGTAGGTGCTCTATTTAAAAAATTTATTGGCTCTGCATTTTCATTGCCACAATCTGATATCACATTAGGAGATACGTATCTTATTTTGTTTGACTCAAGTGTGCTTTCTACATCTTTGAGACTATCAGCATTTAGATGTATTGTCACATTATTTTCTGCACAATAATCAGTAAGTTCATTAAGAGTAAATATAACAGACTTGTTGTTATCTGCTACTACTGCCTCATCTATAACAAGAGTTTCAGAGCTAGTTATAAGTTCTGCGTATATAGTTCCTGCATGGTTTTCAAACTCAGTTCCTGCAAGAGAGAGTTTAATTTGATTACTTCTCAAAGGAACTAAGGATATAGTTGCGTTTGGTGCTAAAGTGATACTCCCCAAATCTTCTTCATCTATAATCTCTGAAGTACAGTACTCAGCACTATTTCTATAGTGAAGAGTGCTTGTTTGTATTGGGTTTTCAACATCTTTTAGCGATAAATAATCAATAGTGAATATAGCATTTATATCTTGGCACGAAGTCGATATGTTCATATCTAAAACTACAGACCTATTATCATCTGCCAGTGTGATTGCATCAATGCCTAAACTGTTATCACTGCTACTAACAGTTATAGAAGGAGTATCTATAAACTCTGTACCTAGTAGAGTAACTCTTACCTTATTATCACTCTCAACACTTCCATAAGTTACAATATTAGCAATAGCAAAAGGAGCTAAATCAGCAATGCTTGCAACATCTACCTCATCGGCACTTACCATCTTAGTAAGAACCTCTTTTACATCTACATCCTCAACAAGACCCATTAACGTCCTATAAAGAGTAGAGTTTAAAACTCCTTCTATACCATACTCATTATAGATTTTCATTAGCTCTTCTAAGGTAGCAACGGGATCTTCTGTGTTTGCAACTGCTGCTGAGATTCTAAGTAACTCTACATTTACAGAGGCATTACCAGCACTAAAATCAACTAAGTCCAGTGCTGTAAAGTCATCTGAACTTACATTAAAGAGTTTTTTTACATCCTCTTCAGACTCCGCAGATGCTTCATCTATACTTTTACCTTTTTCTACAAGCTTTTTCATTCTTTTAGCTCGCATATCTGTTAAAAGGTTTGTATTAGTTTTATGTTTAATTTTTGATTTTATATTTACGATAGCTGTTATAGTTGCAGGAGAGAGACTTGTAGCTCCAGTTAACTCATCAAGATAGTAACCACTGATAGTTAAACGGCTAAGTCCACTCCAAGGAAGAGTTTTAAACTCGTAGCTTCCTTTCTCATCACTTACCTTAGCTTCTAGTACATCAGATGTACAGAGCATCTCTTCATCTAGTTTACAGAGTGAAACATTTGAACCTTCTACAAACGCACCCTTTTGCGCAACACCACTTAAAGAAGTAGTATCACCCGTAGCAGAATCACCACCTCCACTGCTACAACCACTAAAAACAAATAACGAGGCTATTAATAGCCCTACTAAAACATTTATTAAAGTTTTCATCTCATACCCTTATATTTTCATCTACCTTTAAGTATAAGATATAAACATTGCAATTTCATTGCAATTACTACTGAGTGTCTCTGACAACTCCAGTTAGATGATTGTCAAAACGATTACGACTTTTTTGAACACTATTTAGGGGTGTATCTATCTTGATAATCAAGTTATCTATCGTAGTGTCTGTCTTTCTTAATCCAAAAAAGTAAACTGCATTCTCATCAGATAAAGAAGCTCGGACTTCTACATCATTATCATCAGCTCGCAAAGAGTCCAAGTCTTTATGGTGAATCGTTTTAAGAACTGTACCATCACTTATGTCTAATACTTTAAATGCTAAGTCATAACATCTAAAACCACGAGGGTTATTGGTACAGTTTTCATCTGCTCTTGCTATATTCTCAGGCATTATAATTGTGTCACCCGTTATGATGTAACTTGTAGCTGGGATATCTGCAAAATGATAATTATTTTCTATATTATGTCTAAAGGTAAAACTCTTTGTAGTGAGATTATATGCACAGAGTTCACTTACTTGGTTATGTCTATATTTAAAATAGAGTGTATCTTTATATTTGTAAGTCTCCCATATACCGTCATTCCAATTGCTAAGTTGTGTAGCTTCTTCTAAAAGTGTTGTACTTTTAATAACTGAATCCACCCCATAAACAATAAGATACAGATCACCCAACTCAAAGCCTTCGTCATCATCATACGTTAGGCGAGTTAGAACATATACATCCTCTCCATCAAGTACTACTGGAGCAGTTTGACCAACGCCATCATAAGGTTTTGACCCACTGTAGCTTGCATTAAAATCAGCAAATATTTCATTTACCTTATACTCTGCATCAAGATGTGTAAGTCGACTTCCGTAATGAGTATGACTACTCAAGTAACTAATATTTTTAAAACTATTGCCCTCTGCATAAAAAAATCTATCCTCATTTCCAGCAGGTGTTGCAAGTGTAAAGTCATCACCACCACCTGAACCTCCATAGTAGTCATAGGGACCATATTTATAAGAAGACCCATGCGAAGTATCTATAACTTTTACTCCTTTTGCTTCAACTATCCCCATATGACTTCCTGAGTTAAATGGTAAGAACCAACCTCTTGCCAAGTCAAAAGTAGTGTTTAGATGCTCACCCATAACTGGGTCTCTTTTTACATGATATAACTCAGTTTGTGTATCCAGGTCATGCTTTATAAGAGAATTTTGACTCAGTGCAACTTGCTGAGGAAGTGTTGCAAAATACAAGTAACCTTCTGCCTCTGCAATATCATAATAGCGTTGATTAAAACGTCCATCTGTAGTATTTGGACCAACTTGTTCATATAAGATGTTTGTTGGCATATCGCTAAGGTTCATATCTGTATTAAACTGACTCAAGTCATATGAAAGAACTTTCATTCCAATATCAACACCAAAGTCCAAGCCTCTATACAAACGCATATATGCTTTTGACCCATAAAGGAGTGGACTGCCAGACAACTTATGAACTGTTTTAACAGTCTCATTTGATGTAGCTACATAAATTCCTTCAGAACTCACAGTTGCATTATTATCAGGTGTAGTTGTATTTTCATCTGGAAGTTCTGACTCTGGGATATAGGTAGCATTTCCAGCACCTACAAGTGCACTCATCACAGCTGCTTCTAACTCTTTTGGGTCACTGCTGATAGTTAAGCCTCTGACTGTATCAAACTGAGTTAAAAGAGTATTTTCATCTGAGCTATCAAGATTTCCACCATTCTCTTTCATATCTTTATAGATGGCGTTTACTAATACTACAAAGTCAAAGTTTTGGACTTCTGAGGGAACTTTTAAGAGTTCAGCTTCTGTTATCTCTGTGCTTACCCCAACACCATTGGCGTTTAGTCTATCTTTTAGTCCTGTAAGTCTACTCTTTCGTACTGTTTCATTTGTATCTGCAAGGTAGCTTGTAACTGGAGTAATGGCGTTTGAATAGGATCTAAGAGTAATGTCTAGGTTTACATCTTTAGCATCTTTTACACCATCATCATTTACATCTATCCAACCACCTGAAGCCATAACTGGATAGGTTGGTTTCTTAGCAAATGTGTAAACATTAAGGTTTGACTTTTGTATTGCTGTTTGAGGTGGGACAGAGGAGTCTACAACTCTTGCATCGTAAACCTTACCTCTTTCAACTGTTACATCTGTAGCACTGCTCACGGCTGGTGTTGTAGCTGATCCACCACCTCCACCACCACAAGCACTCACTACCAGTAAAGTTGCAAGTACTAAACTTCCCCTTATCTGTTTGCTATATTTCATAATGTACTCCTCATTTGTTCTATACAAATGATAACTATAAAACATTGTAAAAGCATTGTATTTATATCTTTAACTTATACCCTACAGAGTGAATGGTCTCTAAAAACTTATATTTTAATTTTGTACGAAGCCTTGAAACAAGAGCTCGTCTAGTATTTTCATTACTCTCTTTATCCGGCCATAGTTCATTCTCAAGCTCATATATACTAACTACACTATTTTTTGATCTTATCAAAAGAGATAGAAGTTGTTTTTCCTTTTTTGTCATATGGACAACTTCACCAACTAAAACCAGTTCACTATTGTTGCTATCAAATGAAAACTCTTTATCAAATACTATATCACCAACTCTCAAGTCAGAGGCATTTTGTCTCATTGCTACTCTTAGAGCAAACTTCAACTCTTTTCTATTAAATGGCTTGGTAAGATATGCGATAGGATCTGTCTCTATAGCACGCTCTAGTGTTTCATCGTCACTAAAAGCACTTATATATATGATAGGGATATCATTGTTTTTTTTAATCTCAGCTGCACAGCTTATTCCATCAACAGCCCCTTTGATATTGATATCCATTAAAACTAAATCAACTCTATTTTTATTAATATGCACAAGACAATCTTTAGCATTTGAGACTATTGCACTTGCACTGCACCCTAACTCTTTTATATAGCTTGATATCTCTAGTGCTACTATACTCTCATCTTCAACTATCAAAATATTTTCACACTGACTCATAGAATACCTCTATTTTATAACTGGAATTTTATTATATGTATACAACCATTTTTACGTTCTACTGATATTTCACCATCAAGTTGATCTTTAACTAATGTGTTTACTAACTTTAAACCTAGACTATCTCTTGAAGTATTTTGATAATCATAACACTGACCATTATCTTTTACTTCAAATCTATAGCTACTATCAACTTTAAACACTTCTATAGAAAAAATAATATTTGACAACTTAACATATTTTATTGAATTTGTAATTAATTCATTAAGTATTAAGCCCAAATAACTGGCTTCTTTAATTGGCATAAAGATCTGTCTAGCTTCTATTTGGAACACAAGTTCTTTTTTACTCAGATGCTCCAAGTCACTACATAACTCTTCTATATACTCATTCATGCTGATATAGCGCACATCATCTTTTAAGTAAAGCATCTCATGAGTTTTGGCTATTGCGTTTATTCTACTTTCTAAATTTTTCAGATACCCCTTACCCTCTTCACTCGCACTATCTGCTTGCATTCTAGTAAGAGAGAGTATGAGTTGCAAGTTGTTTTTTGTACGATGTTGTAACTCCCTTAATATTATCTGCTCATTCTCTAAGGCACTATTTAGATGTTTAGTCTGTTTTTGAATCTCTGTCTCTATAACATTTTGCCTCTGTCTTAGTTCTTCTAAAAGTAGTTCATCACCTCTCTCTTTTTGTTCTTTGAGTATTATATATTTATCTATAAACGCCAAAGAGAGTAGTATGGCTTCTACTGCGGTAAGGTACATAATAAGATTTGGAACCTTATGCATAAAAGAGATTAACCCAAGTCCATCTAGTATCATAAGAGTAAAACCTACAACTAAAAAGCTCCATCCAACTACAAAAAATCTTGCTTGTTTATATCCATCTATATAGACATATACACCGACAAACATATTAAATAAAATAAATATGAAACCAGTTAAAATCGCCACTTCAGGATAATAAAATCCAGGGAATCCAACTATAGGAATTTCTATAAGTGCAATTATGATTATGGAATTATATATTTTATCTAAGAGTGGATACTTTCTCGTTTGAAGAAAGCTCTTTGCAAATAGAGCAGCTGTTATATAAAAAATATTTACTTTAAGCACTACAGCTAAGTTATCATAGTACATCAGCCATACTGGCAAAAACATCTGACTCACTCCAAGGTAAGTTGACTGCTGTGCTATAAGCGAGAGAAGATATGCAGCATAAAACATATATGACTTCTCTTTTGTATAGATGTAAAGTGTAGTTGTGTAAGCAAAAAGTATAAATAGTATCCCAAAAAAGAAAAATATTTTTGCTTGGCGTAGATGTTCATCCCTAAAGAGACGCTCCCTCTCTTTAAGATAGAGCCCAACTCGTAAAGCAGTTGTTGAGTTTTTCAACTCAATATAAACTGTTTTTAATTCATAAGGTTTGAGAGTAATTTCAAAACTTGTATTTAAAGTCTTTTTTTCACTATGAGTACAGAGTGTTTTCTCTTCTAGCAACTTTGTACTACTATAGAGAGTTGCACTCTCCAAAAGAGGGTTTTGAACTTCTAAAATTCTAGAGAGTTCTCTACTCTGTTCGTTGTAAAAGTCCAATCTAATCCATAATGTAGTATCACGTATAAAACCTAGATTTATATGACTGGAATTAGTGGGGGAAAATGGTTTAGTTCTTATCTGCTCAAAACTTCTATTTTGAGTATCAACATAAAAAGTACTACTAGAGAGTATTTCTTGAGACTCCTTTGTAAAATCAATCTTTGAAGCATATAAGGAAGTAAAGGCTACTTGAAGTAGTAAAAAGAGTAGAAGAGGTTTTTTAATCATAAAAAATGTATGCAACACTTAAGCTCTGCTGCATACAATGATTATTACCAGCCTCTAATAATAGTGTGGCAAGATACACAGTCATTTACAACTTTTGCATATTTTTCACTTGCATCACTATATTTTTTAGCTTTAACATCTTTTTTGAGTGCTTTTAAATGCTCGCTAAGATTCTTATTAATATTTTTAGTAACTTGAACTTTTGAGTTGTTTTGAATAAAAGTAGAAACATCCACATGAGTGAAAATTGCATTAGCACTCTCTATAGTCTCAACACCACGAACTATATCATCTTGTGAACTATATAAAAAACCTTTTTGAACCTGTACAAGTCCTTCTTCCATTAAGCTCATTGTAGCATTGATAGTTGTACTACTTGCAAATGCTGTTATCGCTGTAAACGCTACTGTTAATATTACTTTTTTCATTTAATTTCCTTAAAATATTCTATGGCTAATGATACTACTTTAAAAGTTAAATGTTTATAAAGTTATGTTTTCTAAAAGTTCTATATTTTGAGGTGTTACAACAACTGCATCTATCATAAAATCAATATTTAAAGAATTTTTTTTCAGATAAACATTCACAGTTTTAGTAAATTTGGAAAGTTTTGAGGGAGTGATGTTTTGAATAGCAGACTCATAGTCAAGTCCACTTTTCACTTCGATGAAGTGAAATACTTCATCTTTAGAAGCGATGATATCTATCTCACCAAAGCGAGAGTAGAAGTTTCTCTCAACTATAAAGAAACCATTATCTTCTAGAAATAGAGCAGCTTTATCTTCTGCTATATTTCCTTTAGCTCGGCTCATAAAACTCCTTTTTTTATTCTAGTAGTATGATACTATTTTATTTTAACAATCATAGTGCTTCTCTTACTATTTTTCCCCGTCATCTCTACTTCAAAACTATCACTTAGTTTTTTAAAGATTTCTCCCCATGTTTTATATCCATACTTTGTCGCATTGGATGAGTTTTGGTTTTTCAGATAGGTTCCCACTTCTGCAACTGACGCAAAATCATCATCACCTTTTTTATGACGAACCGCATTTTTCAATATGTTAATTAGTTTAACGTTTGTTTCCAAATCGTTAAGTTGCACCTTCAAGCCAACTTCTATGAACTCGCTACAAGCCTTTTGCAATACATTACAAGTTTTACCCTCTCCAAACCCAATAACTTGAATCCCCTGAGATTTTATCTCAGTAACAAGTGGAGTAAAATCACTATCGCTTGTAGCTAATGCAACATAATCAACACTTCCATTTTGACACATCACCTTCATCACATCAACAGTCATCTTTATGTCGGTGGCGTTTTTAGTGGTTGTGTATGGTGGTTGATGAATAGGCTCAAGTGAATAATCAAATAGTTTTTCATTCCAACCATTGAGAGTAGGATTTTTCCAATCCCCATAAGCCTTACGAATATTCACCTCCCCATAACTCGCCAACTCTTCTATAATGGTCTCTATATGCTTGTGACTTATATTTTCACAGTCTATAAATAGAGCTATTTTTTTGTTTGTTTGCATCTGCTTAATCCTTATATCTTAGTAGTGTATTTTCTTACCAATACTTCAAATCTATTTTATAGGCGACATACCAACTAAATCTTTAGTTTTATCTGATAGGGCGAAAAACCTTCGATAACTTTGCGATAGAGCATTGTTGGTTTTTCTCTCACCAAAACCAATAGTAATTAAATATGAGAAAAATTGTAGTAGATGTTTTAGGAAAGTATCAAGATGGATTGACTCTCTAATCTGTAAATAGTAGCCAGAGAGTGACAAATCCCTCTGTTTTGGATTCCCACCCAACACACACAAAAAAAAGTGTTTCATTTGTGTTATATCAAATATATATTAAGTCAAAATGTCACAGTTTATATTTTTTTACTCAAATAAAAATCTTTTTTCTTTCCCATATTAAAAAGAAGTCTACTTACTTTATCGCTCTCTTTTTTAAAATCAATGTTGAGAATTTTAATAATTTTTAAAACCATTTTTCGGTAACTATTCATATGTATATCTAACATACTTCTATAAAAAAGTTCTTTGCCAGTTTTAACTTCAAAAATATCATTTTTGATTTTCTTACCTGTTAGCTCTTGATATATAAGATTATAAACATAAAGTCTATATGCTTTTGGAAACATTACACCAAAGTGACCTTCTAAAGTTATCTTTAGTTTAGTGTTTGGATATTGATGAAAAAAGTTTTCACATACCATTTGAAATAAGAATTTACTATCACTGTCTATAAAAACACCTTTACCTTGAGTATAGACTGTAGTAAAAATGTTCTCATATTTTTTCTTTGAAAACATACCTTTAGATTTCCAGTTAGCTCGTTTTATTTTTGTTTTCAACATCTCTTCACATCCTCATCGAAACTAAGCTTTCCAAATCCTTGTAATTTACTTTTAGCACATATCAGAGCATCTACAAAGTCTATGTTTCTGTTTTCTATGATATTAAGTGCTTCATAAAGAATGGTTTTATTACTGTTAATGACACCATTGAAATTAAGTATAGTTTTTAGGTCGTTTATAACATCATTTTTGGGGATTTTATAAAATTTTGTGAGGACAAAAAAAGATTCCATTAACACACCCTCAAGTATCTCTACTTGAACTTTTGCTTTTTCAATATCTTTAAATATTTTTCTACTTCTTTCTAAATGCTCAGAATGGTCACCAACTAAAAATCTGATGATTACATTTGTATCAAGAAGATAAACCATACTTCTCTTCCATCGCACTTTGCATTGCTGATTCTTTAATCTCTTCAAGTGAGAGAGTTGTAGTCCGAACTTTATCTCTATACTTTCCAGCAAGACTATCAACTACACTTACATTTTGCACTGGATAAACCATTGCTAAAACCTGTTTTTTACGTTTGTCAATAATCTGCATTACTTCAGTAAGATTTGAAAAGATAGAGCTATTTTTTTGAATTTCACCTATACCTATACTTAACATAAAAAGTCCTTTTATATATATTAAACTTATTATATATAAAAGAGGCTATTTTGTCAAACTTCACTACTCCTATGCGCAGATAATCTCAACTTGAATAGACTTAAACGCCGCAGTCATGATAAGCTCATCACTCTTATCACCAAAGATATAGTTGAGTTTTGAGTCTGCATGATGAAATGTCGTGTAGAGAGTTTTTGGACGTACTTTGTTTGTGAACTTTACTCTGAGTGGATTTGTTTGACCATACTCAGTTTTTAAGATAACCTTTTCACTCGTGAAGTCTGCTGCATCATCTTCATGCACAAGTAAAATATCCTCTTTATGGCGTTTCATCAACTTCTCAGTGTACTTAGTCTGAGCAGAATTGTTATAGTGAGCCATGATTCTACCCGTTGTTAGGTGGTAACCCTCAACTT
>JAYEJR010000158.1:0-2581 GCA_034660715.1 Campylobacterota bacterium
TAGATATAATAATCTACTAATAAAAAGGTTCAAAATGTTTAAAACAGGTAATCCCGTTACAGGCAAAGAGTTTATAGATAGAAAAAAACATCTTCCCTTGTTTAAAACCTACATTGATCAAAACCAATCCTTTATGATAAAAGCACCTCGAAGATTTGGTAAGACATCTGTAGTTATGCACCTTCTTCAAAATAAAAAAGAGTATGAGTTTGTTTATGTGGACATAAAACGAGCTAGCACACTCAGGTCTTTAGCAAACCAAATCATAAATAGTGCTTATAGTCTCTCTGCTGTAGACAACTTCATATATAAAGTAAAAAACTCCATGTTTGAGTTGATTAAGTCCGTTCAAAAAGTAAAGATAGATGATATAGCTGAAGTGACTATAAAAATGTATGAGAAAGAGACACTTGATGATACTGAGTACTTTTTGCATAGTTTAGATGTTATGAATGCTATCGCTAAAAAGAGAGAGATAAATGTAAAATTTGCTCTTGATGAGTTCCAAGATATACTCAAAATAGCTTCAAATGATATACTTGATAAATCTCGTTCCGTAATGCAACATCATAACAGTATCACCTATATATTTTTAGGGAGTATTGAGACTATTATGACAAAGATATTTGAGCATAAGTCCTCACCATTTTTTCATTTTGCTACTGTTGTAGAACTTCCTCCTTTGGATGTAGAAGAGCTTTATAGTTACTCTATAGAAGTATTTCATCAAAAAAATATAGAGTGTAACTCTTTGAAGTATCTACTTGAGTATCTCGGAGGTCATCCTGACTATTCACTCCAAGTACTTCAAAAACTCTACTTCTTAGCACTCTCAAATGATGTAAAGTCTCTCAGTAGTGCGGATGTTTACAACACTCTGCTTGAAGTAATACAATCAAATAAGGCATATATAGAAGAGCTAATATCTAAAGCAAAACTCAAAAAACACAACCTTGAGGTGCTTTACAGTATAGCAAATGACGAAAAAATAGTGCTCGATAGTAAAACCTTGTACAATGTTCATGGTTCACTTGAAGATATAGGGCTTATTAAGAAAGTAAGTATTGGAAAGTACAAGATAAATGATATGTTTTTAAAAATATATTTACAGCAAAATAGTGATGAGATAAGACTACTAGACTATATTATAGTTCATAATTAAATATATGATATAATTTATATAAAAATATGGAGAAAAATATGATAACTTATGCAAAAGATGAGATGGTTGGAATAACAGAGCTTGGAAAGTCTTTGGGAAATTATCTCGATAAAGTGACTTCAAGTGTTTTTGATAAAATAGCAATCATAAGAAGAAATAAGCCTGAAGCCGTTATACTGGCTATAGAAGAGTATGAGTTGCTTCAGCGTGCATACGATATGTTAGAACAGCGAGAGATAGAAGAGCTTATAAGTACAATGTCAAAAGAAGATAAAGAAGTTTCATCATCAAGAACTATTAGTATAGATATATAAGCATGAAAAAAGAGATAAAACTAACCTACCTCGAAAAGGCTACAAAGTTTCTTGATAAAAACAAAAACATTCTGACACTTTCTCAGGTAGATGAGTTAGTGATAAAGTTTATAAAAAAGAAGTTCTACAATATCGATATTAACATTGACTATAAGCAGATGCAAGGTAGTATAGAAGATATTTATCGCATTAGAAAATCAAATCTTAGAATTATACTCAAACTTATTGATAATGAAATCATAATAGAAGCCATAGTCCAAGATATAGGGTTTCGCGGAGATATTTACAAAGGTTCTAAAAAATGATAATCATCGGCATACTATTTTTCATCTTCGGTTTTGTGACATGGTTAAATGGCTCTTTGATTCCATTTCTAAAAGTCATCCTCTCTTTGAGTGATTTTGAAGCTCTCTTAGTGACCTTTGCTTTTTATATCGCCTATACAGTTATGGCACTTCCAATGGCGTTTATACTGGAAAAAACAGGATACAAAAAAGGGATGACTTTAGGACTTTTAGTGATGAGTGTTGGAAGTCTTCTTTTTATCCCTGCAGCTTTAAACGCTGAGTACTATCTCTTTTTAGTGGCTCTGTTTACACTAGGAACAGGACTTACACTTTTGCAAACTGCTTCAAACCCATACATTGTTTTACTCGGACCGATTGAAAGTGCTGCGATGCGCATAAGTATTATGGGACTGATAAACAAGAGTGCAGGGGTACTTGCTCCTTTAGTTTTTTCTGCTTTAGTCTTCTCAGGGATAGGTTCAGTTGATACTCTTACTCAGGTAGATATAGAAACTTTAGCAGATAAACTCATAGTGCCTTATGTCGCAATGGCTTTAGCATTAGTGCTTTTAGCAGTTTTTGTGAACAGGTCTTCATTAGAAGAGGTAAGTTACTCTAGAGATGAGTATGATGATACATCTATCTTCGCTTTTACTCGTGTTGTTCTAGGTGCTGTCGCTCTGTTTTTTTATGTAGGTATAGAAGTTATCGCCGGTGATACTATAGGGCTTTATGCACAAGGACTTGGAGTTGTTGATGTGACAGCTCTTACATCTTATACGATGGTCTTTATGGTTATATCTTATCTTGCAGGAGTC
>JAYEJR010000158.1:2681-7009 GCA_034660715.1 Campylobacterota bacterium
CCAGCTCATGGTTTTAGTAGAACTACTATGTTTGAACTTGGAGATGTTTTAGAGCTGGATGAGAGCACAAGCCAAGTAACACTGCTACTTGAAGATAGTGAAGAGACACGAGCAACCTGGAATCACTCTTTTAGACTCGAAGTTGTATTTACGATATCAAATAGTTTAACAGTTGAGATGAAAACAACTAATAAAGACAAAGAAGAGTTCATGATAACCCAAGCTCTTCATACTTACTTTGATATATCAAACATAGATGATGTAAAAATAGAAGGATTAGAGAATAAACCTTACTTAGATACTCTGAGTGATAAAAAGCATATTCAAGATGAAGAGTTTACTATAAACGCCGAGTGCGATAGAGTCTATCAAGAAGTAGACAAAGATATAGTTTTAAAAGATAAAAATAGAGCTGTAGTGTTAAACGCCATGGGCTCATCTTCTGCTGTAGTGTGGAATCCGTGGATAGAGAAAGGCTCACGAATGAGCGGTATGAGAGCAGATGCCTACAAAGAGTTTGTCTGCATCGAGACTGCTAATGCTTTTGATGACTCTGTCATCATAAAGCCAAGCGAGTCTCACTCTCTTAAAGTGACTCTTAGTTAGCTTCTTCTTGTTCTTTAAGCACTTTAGACTTTGCAAGAGCGGCTTGAATTTCTTCTACTGAGACATCACCATCAAGGTTTAGCTCTACATCACCATCTTGACCTTGAACTTCCATGTTTGTTATCTTTGCTTTTGTCTCATCGCTCATACACTCACATGCTCCAGTTGAGCAGTTCTGTACCATCGTTACGATGTTTTGTTTTTGGACACCACCTGTGAAGTTTATCTTAACACCGTTTCCTGTTTTAAATACGTTCTTTTCCATCTTAGCATAGCTCCTTTTTAATTGCTGGTAATAATTTTTCTTCTATAAGGTTGAGAGTTTTTTCATATTCTGGTGTCTCTTTTCCACTTGGGTCTTCAAAACTCATGTGTAGTGTTTTAGTGGCGTTTGGAAACATAGGACATGTCTCATGTGCATGGTCACAGACTGTTACAACTAAGTCAAATGCTGTCTCTAAAACTGTTTCTATCACCTTTGAATGGTACTCTTCTTTCCATAAACCTTTTGACTCAAGCAGGGCTTGTGCATTTGGATTTACCGTTCCACTTGCTTTTACACCTGAACTTTGTGCATAAGCACATTCACTCAACTTGGCGTTTATGAGGGCTTCAGCCATGATAGAGCGGCAGCTATTTCCTGTACAGAGGATAAGTACTTGCTTTTTTTCACTCATATTTTACATTCTCCATTTTGTGATGTTTTGATTAGCGTTGGTAGCTCTATTTCAAGGTGTCGTATCTCTTCTAGGGCTTCAAGACGAAAACGGTCAAGAGGAGAACGAACAGAGTAGTAAGCCCATGTTCCTTTACGTTCAACTCTTAAAAACCCAGCCTCTTTTAGTATCTTTAGATGTCTTGAGAGACGAGACTGTATCATCTCTAAAGAGCTTTGTAGGTCACAAACACAACACTCTCCATGTTCATCTATAAAGCGAAGAAGAAGAACTCTTGTCTCATCGTTTAGTGCTGAGACACTTTTTAAAAATACATCCATAAAAACTCCATTAGAAGAATTGTAGCAAAATTAGATAACAATATCAAGATATGTTGATTTATAGATAATAATAAGATATAGTTACACTAATATTTATGAATAGGAAATTACTATGATTCTAGCGTTTAGTGTTTTTTTAATTACTCTACTTTTTATCATTTGGCAACCTCGCGGTCTACAGATTGGAACTTCTGCTGTTGCAGGAGCTCTATTAGCACTTTTAGTTGGTGCAGTAAGCTTTGGTGATGTTATAACCGTTACGGGGATTGTATGGGATGCTACACTGGCGTTTATCGGTATCATCATTCTCTCTATGGTTTTAGATGAGATAGGTTTCTTTGAGTGGGCGGCTATAAAGATGGCAAAACTAAGCGGTGGTAGTGGAAACAAGATGTTTGTCTACATTTTGCTTCTTGGTGCTTTAGTTGCAGCATTCTTCGCAAATGATGGAGCGGCTCTTATCTTGACACCGATACTACTAGCAAAGATGAAGTACCTCAAGATGAAACCCCTTGCTATCTTCGCCTTTTTAATGGCGGGTGGATTTATAGGCGATAGTGCTTCAAACCCTCTCGTTATCTCAAACCTTACAAACATTGTAACAGCTGGATATTTTCACATAGGCTTTGTAGAGTATGCACAAAATATGCTTCTTCCAAATCTTCTCTCAATCTTCGCTTCTATAGTAGTACTGTGGATCTACTTCCGTAAAGAGATACCTTTGCGTGTAGATGTATCTGAGTTACCTGAAGCTCACAGTGTCATCAAAAACCAAACGATGTTTAAGTTATCGTGGGTTTTTTTAGTACTTCTGATGGTTGGATATCTTGTAGGCGATGCATATAGCTTGCCTATCTCTGTTTTTGCTCTTGGTGGGGCTCTTATCTTTTTAGGACTTGCTACTTACTTCAAGTCGGTTAAACCTCTAGAGACTATCAAAGCAGCTCCTTGGCAGATAGTATGGTTTAGTATCGGACTTTATGTTGTTGTTTATGGTCTTAAAAACGCGGGTCTTACAGACATCATCGCGTCATGGATAGTAGCACTCTCAGAGGAGGGAACTACAGTTGCCGTTATCGGTACAGGATTTTTATCGGCATTTATAAGTTCTGTGATGAATAACATGCCAACAATCATGATCATGGATATAGCTATAGATAAAGTAGGTTATGTTGGAAACGAAGCTCTTGTCTATGCAAATATATTAGGTTCAAACCTTGGTCCAAAGATGACACCGATAGGCTCGCTTGCAACTCTTCTATGGTTACATGTTCTTGCAACTAAAGGTGTGAAGATAGGATGGGGAGAGTACATGAAAGTAGGACTGGTTATAACACCACCAGTACTATTTGTAGCTCTTTTAGGATTACTATAAAAGATGTTTAGTGATGTTGTGTTTAACTATATAGTTGTTTTCATAGCATTAGAAGTTTATGAAGTGCAGTGGCAAAAAGCGACTACTATCATAGGAATGCTCGCGAGAATGTACGAGCACTATCAAAAAAGTATATTTATTTTTCTTGTGATGCATCCAACTTTTTACTTTGCTATGGCGTTGATGGTTATGAGTGATTATAATGTTTATGCTATTACACTCTTTAGTATTAAAGCAGTTGATATCGCTACAAAAATAGTACTTATAAAAAAAGTTTTTATCGATAGAGACTTAAGTGAAGAGTTGACTTTAGCACTTCTAGCACCACTCAATAGATTCTATCCATATATTGGTGTTGTTCTTTATCCTGTATTGATTTATTTGGTACTGACTCCTCTTTAGAAAGTGTATAATTGCTTATAGAAAAGATATTTAAAAGAGAGTGTTAGAATGAGTATTTATGCTTTACAGTCACCAGCAGGTGGATTTTTAGATGAAGACCTACGGCGGTTTAACAAGAGGTTTGATGATTGGTGTGTTCATTTTGACAACTTTGAAGATGCCAGCACAATTTGTGAGAGTTTAGAACACAGAGAGAGTGTAAATATCATTGAAATCACACCGCTTAGTTACCCTCAATACTTCTTTCATAAACTTGAAGGGAGCATCCATGCAACGCGACAGATTAACAACAAAATCATCTGCATAGTAGAACCATTTATGGGTTCAAACTTTCGTTTAGCTATATGTGATTTAACAACAAAAGATGTAAGATTGACAAATACTCGTTATAAAAATGTTTTAAGTGTTGAAGGGGCTTTTGCACACTACTCAGAAGATAGGCTTTAGAGGGAAGAGGCATTTAAGCCTCTTGTAAATCTTATATACTGTTAAAGTACACTCTTGTAGATAGTTAAGAGTTGCTCAAACTGTTTAGGAGTTAAGATACGCTGTAAATTAGCTCTACAAGCTATCTTTATAGAGATGATATTTGCTCTATTTTTGATGATAGAGTCAGCTGTTTTTTTAAGGTCTTTTCCTGTACTCAAAGCACTCTCTTTGAGTGCTCTCTCTTCTCTTACAACATCTTGAACCATCTTTTTCATCGTTGGCTTGTTAGCTTTTCTCCAAGTCATTATCTCTTGCATCTGAGATTTGTTTACATTTAAAAGCTCAGCATTAGCAACTACTACCCGTATTAGGTTTGGCATAGGGTTTGAGTGCTTAATCCCGTAGTTTTGTTGAGCACTTAGTGGAAGTAGGGAAAGTATCGAGATACTTAAAAGTAGAAAAAGTTTTTTCATTGTATATCCTTGTGTGATTTGATAAATTATATATTTTTATTGATTA
>JAYEJR010000159.1:0-7009 GCA_034660715.1 Campylobacterota bacterium
AGTAGCTGTGACAACTGCTCTAGTTAGTGCATACTTTAAATTTTTAGCAGCATAATATAATTGTTTCTAAGTTGTTTCTTTTTTAAGATTCAAACGCCAGCATCGACAAAAGTTTCTGCAAAGATTTTGCTATAATTTGGAACTAAAATAGATTTATTCTTACCTTCAAGACTCTCGTCCTCCCTTTGTTGTACGCCAGCAAAGATTTTGATATAGTATAATTACAAAAATATATGAAGGATTCTATTGTGACACAAGTTGAAGAAAAAGAAATTTTAGAAATTGAAAAATTAAAAGCTGACTTAAATAAAGTGATTCAAGATTTAGAAAACGATAATCTTAAAGTTAAATATGCAGCATGGAGATTGGCATTTTATGGTATTGCTATAGGTGCAGGTGGGACATTTGCAGTGGCAAAAACACTTCAACTGTTACAATCTTAAATTTATAAAATGAGGCTTTATGGATGCATTTGTGTTAGACGACAAATTATACAAAAGACTTAGGACTTAACCATCATTAAGCACCTTATACTTATTCTCCTAATCTTCACACAACTCTTCGCTCTAGTAGACCTCAACAATGCTACTGCTTCACAGCTTCTAGAACTCAACGGTATCGGCAAAGCTAAATCCCTTAAAATCATTCACTACAGAGAAGCAAATGGCTGTTTCAAAAGTATAAGCGAGTTGTCTCGCGTCGATGGTATCAGCGAGCAAATCATCACCAACAATCGTCGTGAGCTCACTCTTGGTGTTTGTAAGGTAGTTCCAAAACAGAGTACCACTCCATTCTCTTCACTTAAAGACGTTCTTTTAGACCCTGTAAACATCGTGTTTGTCATCATCATCTTTGTTCTTGGGTTTCTAGACCAAAAAACTGGCAAAGACTTAAAAAGTCAGATAGTTAGCGTTGGGGTGCTTGGTACTTTTGTCGGTATATTTATAGGCTTACAAGCTTTTAACCCCGATGACATCATAAATAGTGTAAATGAAATATTAGTAGGGCTAAAGACTGCATTTTTCACCTCTATAGTCGGTATGAGTGTCTCTACTATACTCTCACTTGTACAAAAGTTTCAAAAAAGAGAAAAGAGTGAATAGAGAGTGGATGAGTATATCGGACATGATGTCTGGTTTGATGCTTATCTTTTTGTTTATCGCCATCAGTTTTATGGTCAAAATAGAGTCTGAAAAACAAGAGATGCAAGATGTGGCATTGGAGTATAGAGACATCAAAGTAAATCTTAACGAGTCTCTCTACTCAGAGTTTGAAAATGACCTAGAAAATTGGAATGCCAGTATCACTAAAGACAACAGAGTGGTTTTTTCTTCGCCAGAGGTACTATTTGCTGTAAACAGTAGCGAGATCAAAGATGGGTTTAAAGTCGTGTTGAAAGATTTTTTCGCAAGATACGTCAAAGTCTTAACTACACAAGAGTATAAGAACGAGATACGAGAGCTACGAGTGGAAGGTCACACTTCAAAGAGTTGGTTAAATGCAAAGTCTCCAGATGAGATATATCTTAAAAACATGGGACTTTCTCAAGATAGAGCCTATAAGGTTCTCTCTTACTGTTATGGTTTAAAAGATGATGCCATCATGCAAAATAAAATATGGCTTGAGAAACACCTTCGTGCAAACGGCATGGCATTTTCTGAGTTGAAACATGAAGATCAGGCGAGAAGAGTTGAGTTTAGGGTTTTGATGAAGAGTGAAGATAGGATGAGTAAAATTTCTAACTTTTAAAATAGTATCAGTAGCATCTAATCATATTTTCTATACAATGTACTAAAAATACAAAAGAACAATAAATGATAACTGTAATATTTTTTCTCTTTACGATACTCCTCTCTTACTTCTCAGTCAAGATTATTCTGAAGTATGCTCATAAACTTGAGTTATATGATGTACCAAACGAACGTTCGCACCACTGTAACATTACGCCAAGTGGAGCTGGTTTAGGGTTTATAGCAGCCCTATTTATCTCTCTTTTTTTGTTTCATTTAGAACTTTGCCTTGAGCATCCGCTTGTTTTACTCTCTATTGCACTCGTCTTTGCTATGGGGGTTTATGATGATAGACATGATGTTTCTGCAAAACAGAAGTTTATCGTTATTTTTCTAGCTGTCTTTATTGTGAGTTTTGACTCCGTTATGATCAACTCTTTGGGAGTGTGGTACGGATATGATCTTGCACTTCCCTACTTTCTTGCGCTTCCCTTCACTATGTTCGCTATCGCTGGCTTAACAAATGCTGTTAACCTTATAGACGGCATAGATGGTCTCTCCGGAACAGTCTCTATAGTCATCCTTCTATTTACTGCATCTATAGGCTTTGAGTATCATAATACATTTATATTTACTCTCTCTATTTTTACTGTAGCAGCGCTAATAGGTTTTTTATTTTTAAATTGGAATCCTGCACAGATATTTATGGGAGATAGTGGAAGTTTAAGTCTAGGATTTATTATAAGTTTACTCTTTATATTAAGCCTTGAGCATGTACACCCTATAGCAATGATGTACATAGGTGCTTTACCTCTTCTGGACACTCTTATAGTAATGGTGAGACGCATTCGTCGTAAGAAATCGCCTTTTAGTCCTGATAAAACACATATCCACCATATTATGGTGAAGTTTTTTGATATGAATGTAAAAAAGACAGTAGTATTCTTAGTTATCTTACAAACTGTTTTTAGTTCCATAGGCTACATGATTTTAGATAGTATCAACAAAGGTGGAGGAGAAAATGTTCCTCTTTTTGCTGCATTTGGATTTGTTCTAATGTTTGTTCTTTTTTACATGATATTTACTGGTATTAAAAAAAGACAGCATGCTTTAGATGCTCAATAGGGTTTTATCCTTTTTTTGGTGGTATTTATTTTGAAATTGACAAAAGTTTTAAAGATGGTGCTCGATACTAGACTTGAACTAGTGACCACCTCCATGTCATAGAGGCACTCTACCACTGAGTTAATCGAGCTTATTTATGAGGTATATACTTTTAAAGAACTGTATTTTATCCAACTTACCTTAAAATAATGTTTCATTACATAATTCATAAATAGCTTGAAATTTTATATTTAATTTAGGTGTAGCTAGTGTATAATTGCGTTATCGAAATGTTCCCTAGTAGAACATAATAAAATACCCACAAGGTACACTATGAACTTAACTGAGTTAGAAGATTTAGGATTAAAAAATATTGGTAATGTTTACCACAATTTAAGTTATGATGAACTAATTAAACACGAGCTAGATAATGGCGAGGTTCAACAAACTAACAAAGGTGCAACAGCAGTTGACACTGGTATTTTTACTGGAAGGTCTCCAAAAGATAAGTACTTTGTAGATCGTGATCCATCGAACAAGTATATAGCTTGGGGAGATGTGAATAAAAAAGTTTCTTCTGAAATTTTTGAAGAGCTTCTAGTAGTTGCTCAAGAGCAGCTATCAGGATCAGATCTTTATGTAACAGATGTATTTTGTGGCTCTTCTGTAGCTTCAAAACGCTCAGTACGGTTTGTATCTGAAATAGCATGGCAATCTCACTTTGTTAAAAACATGTTCATTCGTCCCACTGAACCAGAACTAGAAGTATTCAAATCTGACTTTGTTGTTTTAAATGCTTGTAAAGCTGTAAATGACAAATGGAAAGAGCATGGACTAAACTCTGAAGTATTTGTACTTTTTGATGTTGAAAACAACATAGCAATTATCGGTGGTACTTGGTACGGTGGTGAGATGAAAAAAGGAATTTTTTCAATGATGAACTACTGGCTACCACTTGAAGGTAAGCTTGCAATGCACTGTTCAGCAAATGTTGGTAAACGTGGTGATACTGCACTATTCTTTGGTCTAAGTGGAACTGGTAAAACAACTCTTTCTACTGATCCTCATAGAGCTTTAATTGGTGATGATGAGCATGGTTGGGACAACTACGGTGTTTTCAACTTCGAGGGTGGATGTTACGCAAAAGTAATCAACCTTGACGGTAAAAGTGAACCAGAGATTTACGGAGCTATCAAAACAAACGCACTACTTGAAAATGTAGTGATGTATGGTGAAGGTGAAGTAGATTACGAAGATGGTTCAAAAACTGAGAACACTCGTGTTTCTTATCCAATAGAACACATTGAAAATCATAAAGAAGATTTAATGGCAGGACACCCTGAAAACATTATCTTCTTAACTGCTGATGCGTTTGGTGTTTTACCTCCAGTATCAAAGCTGACTAAAGAGCAAGCAATGTACTACTTCTTAAGTGGATACACGGCTAAAGTTGCAGGAACTGAACGTGGTATTACTGAACCAGTTGCAACTTTCTCTGCTTGTTTTGGAGAAGCTTTTTTACCACTTCACCCAACAGTTTATGCAAAACTACTTGGCGAAAAAATTGATGAACATGGTGTAAATGTTTATCTTGTAAACACAGGATGGACTGGTGGTGGATATGGTGTTGGTAAACGTATGAGTATCAAAGATACTCGTGCATGTATAAACGCCATTCTAGATGGAAGTATCAAAGAGAGTGAGTTTGATACTACAAAAACATTTAGACTTCATGTACCAAAAACTTTAGGTGATATCAAACCTGAGATTTTAAACCCACGTAATGCATGGGAAGATAAAGCTCTTTTTGATAAAACTAGAGATGATTTAGCAGAAATGTTTATCGCTAACTATAAAAAATACCAAGATGGAGAGCATACAGACTATGCCCCATTTGGTCCAATAGTAGGTTCTTAGAACATTATCTTCACTTCATATTGCACAAAAATCCAATACGGCAGGCTTTTAGCCTAGCCTTGATTGGATGTTTTGCACACTCTAAAGTAAATCTAAAATTCTTATAATTTAAAAACTATTTTTTGACTTTCTTCTTTGTTGCTTTTTCCATGTACAACCATAGTAAACTTCCAAACAGAACTAATATAACTGGTGCTATCCAAGGTTTTTCGCCTATAGTTTCAGCAACTTTCATCAAAACACTACCAGAGTAGTAACTTCCAAAACCAAATGCTAATGCCCAAACAGCAGAACTCCCTACATTTAAAATTGCAAACTTTTTAAAGTCATACTTTGTAAGTCCTATAGCGATAGGGATAAGGGTTTTGATACCATATACAAATTTTTGAAAAAGAATAATCCACGAACCATACTTTTTCATCATGACATGTGAAAGGGCTAACTTCCGTCTATGTTTACGAAGCCCTTCCATCATCATACTCTTTTGATACCTTGCCATATAAAAAAGCATCACATCACCCAAGGCATTTGCTATAAATGCTATAAGCATTGAAGTAGTCAAATCCATCTTACCCATAAACGATAGAACACCAGCACCTATAAGTGCCACAAAACCACCACCTAAAGAGTAAAGAAATAACCCTATATATCCATAAGTCGCTAAATTACTAAATGTATCTTCCATATCTATAAATATCCTAAAGTTGTTTTATTTTTGCTATTTCATCACGAAGACGAGCCGCTTCTTCGAAGTTTAACTCTTTAGCGGCTTGTTTCATCTTAAGCATTAACTCTTTTGTTAGAGCCTTGCGTTCTGATGCTGGCATCTTATCCATTTTTTTATGTTTTTGATACAGATCACCATGTTCTTCTAGTTTCAAGTTCTCGTCAAGACTACGTTTTGTAGTTGTTGGTGTGATGCCATGCTTTTTATTATGAGCTTCTTGAATCTCTCTTCTAGAACTTGTTTTCTCCATCGCTCTTTGCATCGAGCCTGTTATCTTATTTGCATAGAGAATAACACGACCATTTTCATTTCTAGCACCACGACCTATGGTTTGCACCAATGCCGTTTCACTTCTTAAAAAGCCCTCTTTATCCGCATCTAAAATAGCGACCAGACTTACTTCTGGCAAGTCTAATCCTTCACGGAGTAAGTTTATCCCGATCAGAACATCAAACTCTCCCAAGCGCAGTGAACGGATGATTTGATTACGCTCAATAGTATCAATATCGGAGTGCATATACTGTACTTTGATACCTAGGTCTGCGAGGTACTTAGTCAAGGCTTCTGCCATCTTCTTTGTTAGTACCGTTATCAGTACTCTTTCATCTTTAACAGTTACTTTTTTAATCTCATCATGAATATCTTCAACTTGATTGTCTGATGTTTTTATCTCAATAATAGGATCAAGTAGACCCGTTGGACGAATGATTTGCTCCGCTTTGGCTGAAGACATCTCTAGCTCATACTCTGCAGGTGTTGCTGATACAAAAAGATAATGAGGTGCTTTGTTGATATACTCATCTGCCATTAAAGGACGGTTATCAAGAGCTGATGGCAGTCTAAATCCATAGTCAACTAAAACTTCTTTTCTTGCTCTATCTCCTGCATACATACCACGATACTGAGGTAAAGAGACATGAGACTCATCAACTATAACCAAGTACTCTTTGTTGTTCTGAGCAAAGTAATCAAGTAGAGTAAAAGGAGCTTCACCTGGCTTTTTATCCGTAAGTAAACGCGAGTAATTTTCAACCCCTTTACACATACCGGTAGTCTCTAACATCTCCAAGTCAAACTCTACTCTTTGCTTTAAACGCTGATACTCTAATAGTTTTCCTGCTTTAGTAAAGTAGTCTAGTCTTTCATCTAGCTCTTCTTCTATTCGCTTAACTGCACGAGCCATTTTCTCTTGTCCAACACTAAACTGGGATGTTGCATAAATAGTTATGTCTTTATGATCTTCAAGACGTTTATTATCTATAACTTCAAAAGTATAAATAGCTTCTATTTCATCTCCAAAAAATTCAATACGAATAGCTTCTTGTTCATAGTATGGAGGATAAATATCTAAGCTTTCGCCATTCACTCTAATGTGTCCAGAATCAAAATAGCTATCATTTCGAGAATAACCCATCTCAACTAAACGCAGCAGCAATTTCTTCTGGTTGATGTCATCACCAACTGCTAAAGCTTGAACCATATTTAGATACTCTTCTGGATCACCAAGACCATAGTTTGCAGAAACTGAGGC
>JAYEJR010000160.1:0-6970 GCA_034660715.1 Campylobacterota bacterium
TTAGTGCAACACTAGAAGGCACAGCTCTTATACAGTGGCTTATGAGTCATGCTATCACCTCTTGGATAGCTTCATTTTTAGTCTACACTATCGGAAGTTTTCTCACCCTTTATCTCTCTATCTTTGTGGCACTTATCATTGTTGGTTTTTTAACACCTACTATACTTAGAGAACTTCAATACAGACACTACCAAGATGTAGAGATGGTAGGACACTCAAACGCCATCGCATCCCTCTTTTTGATGCTAAAGTGGCTCTTAATTATGATCATGATGTTTATCGTTTTTATACCTCTGTACTTCATCCCACTAGTTAATATAGTGGCGTTTAATCTCCCTCTTTATTATTTTTTCCATAAAGTAATGACTTATGATGTGAGTTCAACTATATGTACAAAAGATGAAGCTATGAAGATTAAGTTTTTTCATGCAACAACTCTACGTTTAAAAACTTTAGGTCTCTACCTCATATCACTCATACCTTTTGTAGTCTTTTTTGCATCAGTTTTTTACATTATCTATCTAGGACATGCTTACTTTTTAGAAACTCGTAAAATGAGAACAGACTCTTAGTCTTGTTCTTAAAATAGTTTTAGTATAAATATATCTCTTATAAACATCATTTCAAAGTAAACTAACAGCTAGAATATTATACAATTATTATGTTATAAAAAATTAATAGATGGTTGAATCTTGTTAAACACATTTACTCGTAAATTTACATTTTTTTTCTGGTCTGTTTTTCTTATTATCACTATACCTATATATATTTTTGGAACCTTTTATATCAAAGATGTACTCCAAACTACTGAACATGAAAAAATTCAACTTATGGTTAACACACTTAAACCTACTATTGCCATTAACTTGTCTTTTGCTCAAAACGAAAAACTTCAAGATATTCTAAACACTATTTTAAAAGAAACAAACATCATCAAAATAGAATTTGATTCAAACATCTTGCAAAAAACATTTGTTAAAAAGAAAAATGGCAAAGTTAGTTTACTTCTTTACGAAACATCTGTAGTTGACCCTTTTGATACAAATAGTGTTGCAAAGATTAAGATTTACTATTCAAATGATTACTTTATAACTCTCTACAATAAAGTAAATACAGCACTTCTCATTATCTCACTTTTCTCTTTAGTGGTCTTTTTCACATTTTACATTTTTATGAAAAAAGAGCTAAACGCCTTGACCCATATAGCAAATATTTTTCACAACTACTCTAAGTCAAAACCTATAACTCCTATAGAAACAAAAAGTAAAACTTTAGAGATTATAACTATTACTAAAACTGCAAATGAGATGATTCAAAATATCTCAACTTATTTTTCAGAACTTCAACACCTAAACAGTAAACTAGAAAATATTGTAAAAGAGAAAGTAGAAGAGCTCCATATGCAAGAGAGAATGCTTGTCCATCAGTCTCGTCAAGCAGCAATGGGTGAAATGATAGAATCTATAGCACATCAATGGAGACAACCTCTTAACATCATAGGCATTGCAGGTGCAAATCTTGAAATGGAACATGACTTGGGCATTAAGAATGATAAAAACTTTAAAGAAAAAATGCAAATTATATTTACAAATATCAACTATATGTCCAATACTATAGATGACTTTAGAGACTTTTTAAACCCCGATAGAGAGTTACTATACTTCAACCCCAAAGACTCTATAGAGGATGTATATAAGATATTGTCTGCTCAACTAAGTAACAATAACATCAGTTTAGAACTAAATTCAAATGAGGAAGTTCAACTCTATGGGATTGAAAATGAGTTTAAACAGGTTGTTTTTATTCTCCTTAATAATGCACAAGATGCTATAAAGTCTCTACAAAAAGAGTCAAAAATAGAAAAAGGGATTATTAATATAAAGCTTGCTAAAAGGAATGAAAATATATCTATATCCTTTTGTGATAATGGTGGAGGCATCCCAGATGATGTCATAAACTCTATATTTAATCCTTACTTCACAACTAAGTTTGCATCTTCGGGAACAGGTATAGGGTTATACATGGCTAAAAATATTATTGAGTCTAGAATGCATGGGAGTTTAGAAACATATAATACAGAGACTGGATGCTGTTTTGAAATACAACAGCATACCAACATAAAAGATCAAATATGAAAAAATTACTTCTCTTGATTTTAGCACTTCAACTTTTAGCAAATGAAAAAACATTTGAACTCCTTGATGATTTAGACTATGCTTCAAAAATAAGTACAAAAACGAAACTAAATATCAATAAAACTCCGGCTGTTGTTTCTGTACTCTATGCAGATGAATTACAGAAACTTGGTATAACTGATGTCTATAGAGCACTAGAGAGTGTTCCTGGCATAGAAGTATCTATGGATATCGCTGGAGCAAAACAGATAAATATGCGTGGTAACAAATCACTTGTTACGGACAAACTAAAGTTTATGGTTGATGGTATTAGTATCAATGCAGAACTGAGTGGTGCAAACCATTTTTATTTAAACATGCCTATTGAAAACATAGAACGCATCGAAATTATTCGTGGACCAGCTTCAGCACTTTATGGTTCTTTTGCACATATTGGTCTCATAAATGTAATAACAAAGGCATCTACCTATAAAAATGGTGTAGTATTTGCCAGAGGAAGCTCTGAGGGCTCTAAAAATGTAGGGTTTACTCAACATCTAAGTAAGAAAAATATCAAAGTAGCTCTGAGTGCCTCTTATCAACAAAATAAAAACTCAAGAGAGTATAACTCTTACTCTCTTCTTCAAAGTGATGACTCATTCACATCTTATGAAGATTTTACAGATAAAGAGCTGGGTATAAACATTGAACTTTATGAAGATATCACTCTTGTTAGTAAGTACTTAGAGCAGCATACTCAAAACTACTTTGGATATGCTGGGTGGCCTATTGTTCAAGATCCTAAAAAACTCAAACACACCTCTTTTGTAAATGAGCTAGCATATGCACCAGAGCTTACAAGAGAGATAGCTTTAGATATGAAGATAGGCTACAAAGAGTACAGTGTTGTTGGAGATTCTAGACTTCATCCCTACTCCATACAAAATCCAAAACCTCCCTACCCTCCTTACGACTTGATTGGGAGTGGAAACTATAAAGAAGAGACATTCTATGCTGATTTTTCTTTAAATTATGAGCTATCCATACATAACCTTACACTGGGAACATACTTTGCACAAACAGAGGCTGATGGCACTACATACTCGGTAAATAATCCTAATGTTTCAGAGCAGACTACTGTAGATATAAATGGTGGAGGGCTTAAAGATATAATGCACCGAACACAGTATGCCCTCTATTTTAGTGACTTTATTACATTAAATGAAAAGTGGATGGCAAATGTAGGTCTAAGATATGATCACTATAGTGATGCAAATAATGCATGTTCCCCAAAACTTGCTTTACTCTATGCATACAGTGAAAAACAGAGTTACAAACTAATGTACCAGAACTCTTTTCGTGTTCCAACATTTCTAGAGTTTTATGGTACACAAGAGCCTTATAAAGGTAATGAGAGTTTAACATCTGAGACTATTGATACCCTAGAGTTTGCTTATAGGTACCAAGCAAGTTACAATAGCTGGATAAACCTCAATCTATTTTACTCTAAAATGAAAAACTTTATCTATAGAGATGCAGCTTTCGAGTTTAAAAATGGACTTGATGGCATCGCTTACGGAACAGAACTAGAGTTTAAAGTACCTATCAAAGAGAAGTTCTCTCTTCAAGCTAACTATAGCTACATACATAGTGAAGATGAAAATGAAAAGTTAACTCCTATGGTTGCAAATCATTTAGCAAACCTAATGCTCTCGTTTGCCATAACTCAAAACTGGCATACCGGCACACACATACGATATGTAGGAGCGAGGTCTCGTGAAGAAGCTGACAGTCGAGAAAAGCTCAAAGCTTACAGTAGTTTTGATCAGACACTGACTTTTAGTGTCGAAAATTTTCTAGTTCAAGCAAGTGTTAAAAACCTTTTTGACCAAGATGTGAGATATATTGCACCCTTAGGTAATGGGACAGCATCAGGAACTTATACCGATGACTTGCAACAAAATGGTCGTACACTTTGGCTGAGTGCACAATGGCGGTTCAAATGATAAAAGTATTTTTACTCCTTTACCTATTATTACCACTACAGCTTTTTGCTATTCACTATAACTCGACTATCATAGAGATAGAAGCTAAATTATTTCCTAAAATGATTATGCTAAGTGAAGATATAGATAAAAATGCAACTGTTCTGAAAATAGATATAATTGCTCATAAACAAGACCTAGCTTATGCAAGGGAATTTAAGGAGAGTATCCAAGCGAAGTATCCGGAGAAACTAATAAATAAAGTTGTAAAAGTCTCTATATCTAAACTGGGTAGTTTAAATGAAGAAGCTGATGCATTTATTGTCTTAGACCACACAGAAAAAGAGCTGCAAAAGATAGCCAATTTTGCAAATACAAGAAAGATTCTCTCTTTTGCTTATGATCCTTCTTATATGGACTCTGGTATTTTAGCTGCTATTTATATAGGGATTTCAACGAAACCTTACCTCAACAAAGAGATAATCCAAAAGTATAACTTTACTTTCAATCCTTATCTACTAGAGCTATCAAAGTTTAAATAAGAGCTAACTCTCTTCTTCTTTCTCTGCCTCTTTCATTACAAGTGCTCTATAGGCTTCATCTTTTGGAACGAGTCCAGCTTCATATAGAAACTGACTCGGCATAAAGTTCTGTTTTTTTATCTTGTCATATTTTGCAAAACTAAGATAGAGTATATCTTTAGCACGGGTGACCGAGACATAAAAAAGACGGCGTTCTTCATCCAAACTTCCACCTCTTTGCATAAGCTTTCGGTTTGGAAAACGACCATCCATTAAGTCTATAACATATACCTCTTTATACTCTAAACCTTTACTTGCATGTACACTTAGAAGGTTTACACCCTCACCCTGTGTCAAGTCTGATGAACCAAGTATCATGGCGTTTAAGAAGCGTTCATGTTCTGAGTATGGCTTACTCAACTCTTTTAGAAGTACGTTTTTACGCTCTATACGTGTAAGGGCTTCGACCTTTTGCTTCTCATCTATACTTCCATCTTTTAGTTGTGCGCGTTTTGTTGCTAAAACATCTGCTATGTATTTAAATAGTTCAGACTTAGTTATCTTATCAACAACAGTTTGTGGACGTTTGATACCCTTTAAGTCGCGAAAAAGAAGATAAAAGTTATGTAGAAATGTTGCTGAATCTTTTGTAAGCTTAGGATGTTTAAGTATAGGGTTTTTCATAAACTTCGGCTCAAACCCCAGCTTGGCATACTTCCCAACAGCTCCGAGTTCTATGAAGTCATCAAACAAGCCTAGTTGATGGTTTAGTTTACGTTTTTCAAAAGGGTTCTTCATAGATTCATCAGGAGCATAAAGACCATAAAACATACTTCCTTGTCCTAATGCTTTGAGTGCAATATAGAGCTCTTTAGCCATAGCTGAACCTATCCCTCGTGCAAACTCAAAGAGATGTATAAACGCCATCATATCCGACTCATTTACTAGTAATGTATAGAGATCTAAAACAGCTTTAACTTCACGAGAGTCAAAAAATGAAGTTCCACCCTTGCGTTTACAAGGAATATCAAGCTCACGAAGTCCAACCTCTATCCCATCTGCTGAAGAGTTATTTCTAAAGATTACAGCTATCTCTTCTCGTGGCGTTTGTGTATCTCTTATCATTGCAGCTATCTGATGGTACTGATCAAACAACTCATCAAACGCCAATAAGGATGGTGCTTTTGCATTATCTGTTCGAGTTACCTCTAACTGCTTTGGATAGATGCGTTCGTTATGTTCTATTACTTTAGTCGCAAGTGAAAGTATAGGACGAGATGAACGATAGTTTTTTGTAAGAGTATGTACTTTTGCTGTTGGAAACTTCTTTGTAAAGGAACCTATTATCCCTATATCAGCACCATTAAAAGCATAAATACTCTGATCATAATCCCCAACACAAAAGATAGAGGGTGGATTCATCGCATCTATAATAGTTCCCTGAAGAGCGTTTGTATCTTGGTACTCATCAACAAGGACTTCTTTATAGCCTAACTCATGTGTTTTACACATTTCACGAAAATTTAAAAGTAGGTCATTAAAGTTTACGAAACCATACTCTTTTTTGAGATTTTCAAACTCATCCACAACATCTGCATATATAAGAGCAAAACTTTCATGCTCAGGATACTTCTCTTTTACCCAATCTTCAAAATTATTATTGAGTTCAGTATTTTGATAAAAGGAGTACATATCGTAAAGGTGATTGCCACCATAAGGAGTTATCTCGGCATCTATCCTATCAAATGAACGCTTTTCAAAAACCGAACGAAAGAGTGTTTTCAGCTCACGTTGCTGTTTAAGTACAACTCGTTTGTCATGTTTTTTAAGCCATCTATAACTTACTGCATGAAAAGTTCCCGCATCGATCTTACTTGCAACATCTTTACCGAAGTACTCTGCAACGCGAGCTACCATTTCCGCTGCTGCCTTGTTTGTAAATGTAAGCAGAAGTATCTCTTGTGGTTTAACACCACTTCCCACTAGATGACCTATTCGACCAACTATAGTAGAGGTTTTTCCAGTCCCTGCAGAAGCGATGATAAGATTCTCTGTATCTAAGGATGTTGCCGCAGCATACTGCTCTTCATTTAAACGCGATAGTGGCAAACTTTCTCCTTATTTTTAAGAGCGTGATTATACCCTCTTATTTTCAAATTTCATAAAAAACAATGTCTTTGTATTATCTACGATATGCTATAATGTTTTCAAAACTTAAATGAGTCAATAAATCAGATATCTGTAGTTACTCCTAGTGTATTTGCATCTATTTTTACAGAGTTTGCAAAAAAACATGATACCCAAGTGGAAAATGAACAGGACTTATCTACTGAACTTTTAATGCAAGAGT
>JAYEJR010000161.1:0-5123 GCA_034660715.1 Campylobacterota bacterium
CTTTTTCCTTACATAAAACAGACATAGCTCGTATCTCAGACTGTGCTATATTTTTTGCTCTCTCACTTAATCTCATTGCATCCTCATATTATGCTTCAAATGTCCCAGCCAAACGCTGGTAGACCTCAGAACTCTCAAGAAGTTCTCTGTGTGTTCCTTGTGCGACTATTTTCCCTTTTTGTAGTACGAGTATCTTATCCGCATGCTCTATCGTAGAGAGTCTGTGCGCTATAGTCATCGTTATCTTATCTTTTGTGTACTCATCAAGTGCTTTTTGTATGCGTTTTTCACTCTCGTTATCAAGCGCTGAAGTCGCTTCATCAAAAAGTATAAGAGAAGAGTGCTTATAGATGGCACGAGCGATTGCTATGCGTTGGCGTTGACCACCTGAGAGGTTCGTTCCCGCTTCGCTCATCATAGTCTGTATACCGTCTTCAAGGTTCTCTACAAAACTAGTTGCATCTGCTAGTTCTAATGCTTCTTTTACCTTCTCTTCATCTATATTTTCTTCTCCATAAGCGACATTTGCTGCTAATGTATCTTGAAACATATATATTCTCTGTGTCACTAAAGAGATGTGGTGTTTTAACGACTTCATGGAAAAGTCTCTAATATCTTTATCGTTTACACATACACTACCACTATCAGGATCGTAAAAACGCAAGATCATATTCATGAAAGTTGATTTTCCACCACCACTATCACCAACTAGGGCAATATTTTCTCCCTGCTTTATTGTTAAGTTTACACTATCTAAAATATTATAATTTTCATACTTTAAGACAACATCTTTGTATGTAATCTCTTTTATATCTTCAAGAAGTTCTTTCTCACCATCTAAAACTCTATTTTTAGTATCTATAATCTCAAAAACCCTCTCACTTGCAGCAACTGCATCTTGAATTTTAGAGTAGATGGAACCTATACGACGTATGGGTTGAAAAACCTGTCCAACAGCTGTTAAAAACGCTATAAACTCACCAGGAGTTATATTGCCGTTATAAGCTTCTCTTCCACCTAAAAATATAACTGCTGCAAGCCCTGTAGCACCTATAATTTCAAGTAGTGGTGATACTATCTCGCCTACATATACTGACTTCATATTTATCTTAAAAAATTGCCAGTTCTCTTTTGAAAATCGTTTCATTTCAAACTTTTCAGTGGCGTTTGCTTTGATAACTTCGGAGTTGTTAAAGACCTCTGTCAGCCTTGTCACAACATCTGCATTTTTTGACTGAGAACGGTGTGAGTATTTCTTGAGCTTTTTAGCGATAGCGATGAGAGGATAGATAACTATCGGAATCCCTACAAGAGAGAAAAATGCCAAATTAGGATTAAGGTAGATGATATAGGAGATAAGACCAAGAACTGTTAATGTCTCGCGAAAGAGTTCAGGTAGCATATTTGATACAAAGTACTGAATACGGTTTATATCGTTTGTTACACGAGAAATAAGTTCTCCACTACGATTTACATAAAGAAAAGTCATATCAAGGTTGATTATTTTGTCAAGCAGCATTTCACGAAAACGAGTAATCATATGCTGCCCAATATAACTCATATACACAGATTGAATATAACGACCTATAGCTTTTAAAAAATAGATACCAATCAATGCTAAAGGAATAAGAGTAAGCATACTCTCCTTTTTCTCAATAAGAAGATCATCCATTACGTACTTCATGATTTCTGCAGTAGAAACTGTTGCACCAACGGTAAGAAGTATCCCTATAAAGACAAAGAAATACTGTAGTTTATAATCTTTTATATAGGGTATATAGCGTTTAAAAATTTTTTTCAACTTTTCTCCAAAATCATTAATCTATATTATTCTATTATAATTAAGCTGATATAATGTCAAAAATAACTACAAGTAGGAAAAATGTCCATTCCAATCATCATTTTAAATCGTTTCTCTAAAATCCTAGGTACTTTGGTGAAGACGCTAGCATACCCTTTTCATCTATTGTTTCCAAAAAAAAGATTTACAATTCCAGAATATTCAAAAGCAATCATTTCATCAAGTTCAGAATATAAAATTAGAAAAACAATCTGGCAGACTAACTACACAAATAAGGTTACTCTTCCCGTTTACTGCAACTATCTCTTCAACCGCCTACTATCACTCTCTTATGAATACCGATACGTTAGTACGGAAGAACGCGAAAAGTTCATTAAAGAACACGCTTCGGAAGAATATTATAAAGCTTTCTCCCAACTTACGGATGGAGCGGCTCAAGCTGATTTTTGGAGACTTTTAGTGCTTAATCACTTTGGTGGAATTTATATGGATATTGACGCTCATTTAGTCTGGCCTCTTTCAAAAATAATCAAAAAAGAGGACACTGAAGTCTTTCTGCTTAACAAACGCCACTATACAAACTATTTTATAGCGTCAACAAATAACAATCCCATTCTAGAAGATTCTCTAACTCTTATTGTAAACAATATTCAAGAAAAAAAAATTGATGGTGGCGTTTACGCCTTAACTGGTCCCGACATCCTTAACCACATAATTGGAGAAAAAACTGTAAATTACAGGTATTACAAATACACGTGTATACAAGGAAGTTTTACAAACGAGCATTTCCAATACCTAGACAAGCCAAGAGGAAAGTGGACGCACGCAAAGAAAGAAGATCTTTTAAAAGACGACACTTAAGATATAGGAAAGATATTGAATGCCACTCAAATACTAGAAAATAAAAATTATTCAACAGCTATGCTTTTTATAGTTTTTTCTTATGCTTTTATTGGCATACATGCACATCATCTAGCAAATGTTTTTTTAGGTTTAATACTAGTAGGAAGCATTCCTCTCTTTGTTGTTCATAAAAGTGCTCTATTTAAAAACCCACTCTTTATAATCCTTTTATTAATTTTACTAGTAGAGATATTAAGCTGGGTGAACAGTCTTATTTTTGCTCCCGACTTTGCAAGTTCTGGACCAAAACTCGATAGGCTGGCTAAACTCTATGTCTTTTTCTTTATGGCTTACTGGCTAAAGGGGAAACAAGAAAACGTTATTTATTTATGGTTGTTGTTCATTCTTGGATTTATCTTTACTATATTTCTCAATAATGATTTTACAACTCTACTTGAACTCATGCAGAGTGGACAAAGAGTTGATTTATCCATAAAAAATGCTCAATGGGATTCCATGCTTGCAGGCACAAGTTTACTTATGTCTGTGTTTCTTTTTTACGCTACTTTAAAATCATCCAACACTTTAAAAGTAAAGCTTTCTTTTCTTGCGCTTCTATCACTTTTCATTATGCTCTTTAGCTATCTAGTCTTAGTCACTCAGTCGAGACAAATCTGGTTAGGGTTAGTCAGCATTGCAATTGCTGGACCACTAATCTATTTAGTACTGAATAAGGGTAAAAATATTAAAGTTGTACTCTTTAGTTTAGCTGGAGTAGCGCTTCTATTGTTCTTGCTTGGTAACTCTCAAACTGTACAAAAGAGACTTTCTCAAGAACATGAAACCGTACACTCACTTATTCAAAATCAGGAATCGATTAAGATGTCAAGCATAGGCATAAGAATAAATTCCTGGTTGGAAGCCAAAGATTGGATTGTGAGGCACCCTATTCTTGGTCTTGACTCAAAAGCCATACCCGAAGTTATTCGACAATCCGATAGATTTGATGAAAGTTTCAAAAAACAGTTTGGGCATCTGCATAACTTTTTTATAGAAACATTAGTTGCTTATGGGTTTTCTGGTTTTCTTTTGATTCTCGCTATGTATTATTTAATCATAAAAAGTATTTCAGAATCCTCTTTAAAAGAAAGTGAAAAAAAATATTATCTACTCGCAGGTATATCTTTTAGCATCTACTGGCTTATCATCAATAACTTTGAATCTTTCAATAGTAGATCCTTAGGTATTTTTACTCATAATGTTATATTTGCAAGTTTTTACACTTTTTACATTACTGCTTATTTAAACCAAAGCGACAAAAAAGAAGTCTTATAACTCTTTATTTAAAATCTCAACTAATTTTATAGTTTGTTTTTCTTTTGAAAATTTCTCTTTGCATTTTAGTTGTCCCTTTTGGGCAATTTTTTCCAATATTCCCCTATCATTGACAAGTGTTTCAATCTTTTGCGCTAAAGATGTAAAACTTCCAGCTTCAAAAAGTAAACCAGTTTTTTCATCATCTATTATCTCCACTACTCCGCCACTATTTGACCCGATAACAGCCGTTTTAGCGCTCATGGCTTCTATTAGCACGAGCCCAAAAGTTTCTCTTTTTGACGCAAGTACGATTATATCACAGAGTTGATAAAAGGGATATGTATTTTTCAAGAACCCCAAGAAGTGAACCATATCATCTACTTCAAACTCTTTTGCTAAAGCTTTTAACTCATCTATATAACCTGTAGTCATCTCATGCCCAACAAAATAAACATGTATGTTTTTATTTTTTATCTCTTTAAGCGCTTTGATCAGCAGGTGCTGACCTTTGGCTTCATTTATTCTTCCCACCATTCCTACGTTAAAACTGTTTTCTTCAAATCCAAACTCTTGTTTATAGTTTAGTATCTCTTGCGCCCCTAATGACTTATGTTTGTCCACCCCATTGTACAAGACTTGAATGTCCGGTCTTACGTCTAAGGGAATGTACTTCTCTAACTGCTCTTTTACCTGGTGCGTAATGGGGAGTATTAAATCAAGTTGTTTATACATCATTCTGTGATAAAAATCATCTTTAAATCTTGTCATCGTCATATGTCTAGTTTGAACTAATTTAGGCTTTTTGTTAGACATCATTTTTGCCAATACGACAAAAGGAATATCTTTTGTCCAATGAATATGGATTATCTCTACACTGTTTTTGTCTATTAGTTTGGCAAGTTTTCTCGCAGCCCCAAACATAAATATCTTTGAGTTTTTTTTCAGCTTGACTACATTTGAATCTTCATCATAGTAAGTATCAAGCTTTGTATCTGTGTTAATGACTGAAATAATATTAAACTCGCTAGCTAAATCTTTCGCTAGTTGAACCATGTATAACTCAAGTCCGCCTAAGTCGGGAGACATACAGAGTTCAATAAGAGTTTTTTTACTCATTCTCTTGCATCTCTAACATTAAAGCGTACTTCATATAGGAACTAAA
>JAYEJR010000161.1:5223-6937 GCA_034660715.1 Campylobacterota bacterium
GCTAAATCCAAAGTACTCCAATTTTAAAGACTCCCTACTTGATATAAAAAACATTTTCAAAGACTCAGACCAAAGCATCCACAAGGCGAGAAACGAATTAAAAATTATAGAAATAAATGGAATAAAGTGCGTAGTAAAGTCTTTTAAAGTTCCTCACTTAATCAATAGAGTAGCCTATACGTACTTTAGAGACGGCAAGGCAAAAAAATCCTACTTAAACGCTATGAAGCTCATAGAGAAAAATGTCCAAACTCCAGAACCTATAGGAATAATTGAGTTTTTCAACTTTGGACTACTGCAAGAGAGTTATTATATTTCCATTTACGAACCATATGATTTTACCATTAGAGAGGTATTCCACCATAAGGTAGAAAATGTAAATGAAATTCTAAAACAGTTTGCGAAATTTACGTTTAGCATACATGAGAAAGGAGTTTGGCACGTTGACTACTCTCTAGGAAATATTCTAATCACAAAAGAGAAAAATCTCTATAAGTTTTCACTTGTTGACATAAATAGAATGGAATTTAAGAGCATTAAAGAGTATGAAGGGCTTAAAAACCTAAATAAGTTTTGGCCAAAAAACGATGAAGACTTGCCATACCTAGCAAAAGAGTATGCAAAATGTGCGTCTCTAGACGAATCACAAGCAATTGAAATTGCGCTAAATGAAACAAACGAACTAGAGAAAAAAACCAATCTAAAAAGAAAGATAAAAGGACAATAGTAATTTGAGAGTAGCAATAGTAGTCAGAAGCTTAAAAATTGGTGGAATGGAGAGAGTTGCCATATCGCTAGCTGAAGCCTTTAGAGATAATCAGCACAAAGCTCATCTTATCTATTTTAAAAATAAAAAAAACACTCTCTCTCCCTCGGATGATGTTAAAGTGCATCATTTTAAACTAGATAAACTCATGCTTATGAGTGGTGTTGGGTTCTTTTGGGAAATATTTTTTAGAATTTTCAATATTTTTTTGAGAAAAAGCTATCCTCTATTTAAAGGTTTTTTTACGTCACAGATATTTAAGTATAAGTTTTCCAAACTTGAAAAAGAGTATGGACGTTTTGACCTCATCATAGTACGTGGGCAAGGTACTCTTGAGATGATTTATCAAAATAGTGATGAGAGAATCGTGATGGTATCTGAAAACGTATTTTCATATGCAACTATGAACAGATATATAAAAAGTTTTCAGATTAAATCCTTATATGAAAATAGAAATATCGTTGGAGTTTCTTCTGGCGTTACTAAGAACTTGCAAGAGCTACAAAAAAACGAAAAATTTAAAACTAAAGCCATTGTAAAGATTACCAATCCTATCGATATTCAAAATACAGACTATCTTGCTAATATGTACGTTCCAGACTTTGATGAGCCTTTCATCTTAAGCGTTGGCCGAGTTGTTCCCGCTAAAAACATCCCCATGCTTATAGAAGCGTACCATCAAGCAAAAATAAACTATAACATCAAGCACAAACTCGTTATTGTCGGTGATGGTTCCGATATGCCACTTGTTAAACGCAGAGTTGAAGAGTTGTCTTTAGAACCTCATGTTCACTTTACGGGTCAGCTAACAAATCCCTTTCCTTGGATGAAAAAGGCCGATTTATTTATACTTAGTTCTAAATTTGAGGGTCTTGGCATGGTTCTTCTCGAATCTATCGCTTGTAGTACAAAAGTAATCGCAACAAAAAGTAGAGGTGGAGTTACAGA
>JAYEJR010000162.1:0-6909 GCA_034660715.1 Campylobacterota bacterium
CATAATCAAGTATATGTTTTCTCAAATCTTTTGCAAAATGTTTGTCGACTATTAGTCGAAATAAGCGAAAGCAAAAAGCTTTCAAGATAAACATGTTCTTTTGGGCTTAATGCCTTTTGAACAAAGACCGAGAATGAATTAAATTTAGAGAAAAATACTACTCGTATTATTTTTATATAGATTTATATTGTTTCTTCGCTACTCATAATGGACTCCTTAGTTAATATTTAAGCAGTATAATCAATTAAAACTTATATAATTATTAATAAAAGGTATGTATTAATTAAGAAACATACTTAAAAAATGATTTGACTAGATATGATTAATTAAATTACATTAATAAACTTTTAAAAGTATGTATTATATAATTTTACATATAAGGATATTTATGAGTAATGAAGATAGAAAAAATAGAAGTGTTGGAAGACCTAAGCAAGATGACTTATCTAAGAAGAGAGATAAAAAACTTACTCTGTCTTTAACACAGGATGAATATGAATATTTAGTGAAAATGCAAAAAGCATTAAACAGACCTACAATCACATCAACTATTTTATATTTTATGGAACGAGGGCAAGAGGCGGTAAGAGAAGATTTTTCTAGGGATAGATAGTTTTCTTAATTTTCAATACACTTTAAAAGTTTTTTATCAAAAGTTTTTATTGTGTCATTTCCTGAGTATGCGCAAAGTAAGCAATCTACAAAATCAATATTTTTTTCTTTAAAAATCTCAAAAGACTTTATTGTTATCTCATCATCTAAAGTGTTTATATTTTCAAAAGAAATTAGACTCATAAGCATATCTGAGATTTCAATTTTTGAAATAGAATATATGCCCATCAAAACATATACAACTTCTGCTAAAACCTCATGAGAAATAAATACAGTTTCATTCATCAAAGTATTTTCAGCAATATCCGCCATTTCAATATTATCATTAGTCAAATAACGAACTATATAATTTGTATCAATGCGAGTCAAGAATTTTCTTTTTTATATTTTTCGATAACATGCATTTCCCATGCGTTATTTTCTAAATGAATTTTAGAAGGGTCTGCATATTTACTAAAAACACCTCTTAGTGAAGTCATTTTATTTACAGGTTTTTTTGCAGTCACTTTATCACTTAAAATTTCAACATCAGTAGATAGGTTTTTTAAAAAGTAAAGAATATTGCTATAAGCATTGTCTTTAATATTTAAAGTTAATGTGTGCATTAAACATCCTTTTTTTGTAATTTGATTATGAGGTTATTATAACATAAGAAAATTACTTTTGCTTTTAGGTTAAGGGTTTTTAGGGATAGGATGTAATCCTAATCTCCCTAAACAAGTTTCGCACTTTTTCGATGAATTCTTAAGAATTCTAGAAAATGTGCAAACTTGCTATATCCTTTTAGAGGATATATATTGTTCTTAAGAACTCTACGGAAAGGCTACTGTAAATAATCCAAACACAAAACAAATTACAATGAAGCTTTTGTATGGATTTTCTTTAACATAAGGTACTTTAAAAATAACAAAGCTTAAAATTAAACCTATAAAAAGTGACATACCTTGACTTTGAGAAAATACTTTTTCTAAAATGACAGCAGAAAATGTTGCTGTAAACAACCATATAAACCAAAAGCCAATAAGCTTATAAAAAAAGTTTCCTACACCTCTAGCCATATCTGCATTTTTTTGTCGTTCATACTCTTCTTGTCTTCTTAAATCATGAAAATTATCATCGTTATTTAAAAAACTCATAGCTCTCCTTTTGTTCGTTTTTATTTAGCTACCTAAACCACTAAGCTCCACTACTATATCAAAAGCATCTTTTTGAAGTTCATTCTCTTTTTTCTTTTTTTCTCGTAAAGAGTCTAACTCTTTATCTCTTTTACAAGATGATGTTTCTTTAGTTTTTTCAGATTCTTTAGAATCACAATTATCTCTTAGAGTTCTATTTTTTCTATCTTGCATTTTTTGCCTTTGATAGAATTATACAGTATTTTTAATTTCACAAAGTAGCCCATCATCATCACTATATTTTTTAGTGTTTCAATCATCCCAACGAGGACTTTTAAATCATGTGATAGCTCATGTTCTATCTCTGGTAGGTACAAGGTTGATTATATCTTGCTTTTTCATATGCTCTGCTATCTTTGAACCTATTAATCCTTTGAGTGTCGCTGTATATCTTTGTAGCTCTCCCTCATATGTTTTATTTGTTTTTTTAAGGTCTAACCATTTAATAGCTAATTCATGGAGAGTATATTTTGCTTTTTGTGCTGTAGCTTTTGGTAGGCTTTCACCAAGTTTTATTTTAACCATGGTCTCATCTCGTATAGCTTTACAATATGGTATTCTAATTCCTTGTGAATACTTACCTATTGTTTTTTGCTTGTCTCTACCTATTTCATCTTTGTATCTGATGAGGAATACTTTGTCAACTACCTTTTTTTCATCATTTATTATCTCTTTATAAAAAATACCAGTTGAAGAAGTGGGGATTTTAGGGCTTAGTAATGTCATAATAACTACCTTTCAAGTCCGCTATAAGTCCGCTCAATGTAGTAAAACATGACTTTTTTAGCTTAAATTTGAAGATAGTGTATCATAGGGAAACCCCTATGTAAAGGGGCTTAGAGAGGTTTGATGAAATTTGCTTAAATTAGCCTACTGAATGACAAATTCTGTAAAGTAGATACCTTTGATAGTACCATCAGAGATCATAGCATTGAGTGTGTCCATAATCTGTTGAGAAACTTTCTGTTTCCCTTTTTTAGAAGAGATCTCTTCAAGTGTTTTTGAAGTTAGAATTCGAATGATTCTATCTCTTAAAACTGGTGACTTTGCATCAAGCTCTAGACTTAACTCTTCACCCTCAAGTTCAAGACTCATAGTTACTTTTAAGTAACGACGTCCTGCATCACTTTTAAGATTTACTGTAAATGTATCTAGTGGGTATAAGATACCTATTTCATCAAGATGTCTCGTGTTGTCAAACTGAGCAGTTGAGCTAGAGGAAGAGCTCCTCTTACTTACACTTCTCTCTTGTTTTTGAGGAGCACTTTGCATAGGCTCTTCATCATCACCCATAAGTAAAAAAGTTACAATCCCACCAATGATTATGATAAGAAATAAAACTACTATGATAATTATTAGTAGCATATTACTTGATTTTTTTTCTTCGGGTGCAGATTCTTCTGTTGTTGTCTCTTCTTCAGCCATTATTCTTCCTTGAATATATTATTGTTGGTAGTATAGCGAATATTATAAATTAATTACAAATTTTTAACTGTAGAAATCAATACCACTCTAAAAGTTTAGTTACTTCATCAACTATAAAGGTCTTTACAGTTGTTTTCTCAAGAGGTTTCTTTGCAACAAGTGCTTTGGTGATATTTTGCATTTTTGCTTCTTTGAGTCTAACATCAAGTGCATATACTTCTCTTACATCACCAACAAGTGACACTTCACCGATAAATATAGTCTCTTTAGATATAGCACGATCACGAAAACTACTGATAATCGCAGCAAGTATGGCTAAGTCAGCTGCTGTCTCTGTAATCTTTATACCACCAGTTATATTTATAAAAACATCATAGCCTGAGAGTGGAATTTCTAACTTGCGTTCAAGGAGTGCTAGAAGCATATTTAGTCGGTTGTTATCAAAACCAGTTGCTTGGCGTTTAGAGTTTGCAGTGTGAGACTCTGATACAAGAGCTTGAACTTCAAGTATGATAGGACGACTCCCTTCCATAACTACTGTAAGAGCTGAACCACTCTGTTGTGAGTTACGGTTGAAAAAACGCGATGCTATATCTGTCGCAGATACAAGTCCTTCTGCTCGCATCTCAAAAACACCTATCTCGCTTGTAGGTCCAAAACGGTTTTTAAAGCCACGTAGGATTCTTAGCTCTTGCGATGAGTCTCCTTCAAAGTAAAGAACCGTATCAACCATATGTTCTAGAACTCTTGGTCCAGCAATAGAACCCTCTTTTGTAATATGACCAATGATAAAGATAGCGATATTTCTCTCTTTTGCTATTCGCATTAACTCAAAAGTTATCTGTCTTACTTGAGTTACACTTCCTGGTGCTGAAGTAATAGACTCAGCATATATAGTTTGTATCGAATCAATAATCAAAAAGTCATAACTTCTATGTTCGAGTTCTACTAAAATTTGCTCTAATCGTATTTCACTCAGTAAGTAGAGGTTTTCTTCATTTGAGTTAAGTCTGTTGGCTCGGAGTTTTATCTGTCCTGCAGACTCTTCCCCTGTTACATAGAGAACATTTCTTTTTGTTGAGGCTATGTTTGAGCCTACCTTTAAAAGGAGAGTTGACTTTCCAACTCCGGGGCTTCCCCCTATAAGTGTAAGTGAACCAGGTACAACTCCTCCACCAAGAACACTGTCAAGTTCTGGATCTAGTGAGGAGTATCTGTAAACTTCTTCTTCAACAATATCGCTAATACTCATGGCTTTTGCAGATTTACTTGTAGTACTTTTAGTCTGTTTTACTACCTCTTGTTGGTGTTCACTTAGCTCTATAAAAGAGTCCCAACCACCACAGTTTGTACATTTACCCATCCATTTAGGAGTAGTAAGACCACAGTTTTGACACTCAAATAGTACTTTTTTCTTAGCCATTGTTTTATCTTTTGTTGATTTTTATAGAGGTATTATAGAGGTTTTTTAGAGAATGATTTAGAAATATGACATATTGCCATATTTCAAAGAAGAAGTTTTAAAAAGTTATTACTCTTCTTTTATAAATAGTGCATCAAGAAGACCATCAACAAACTCATTTTTATCAAATGGTGTTAAATCTTCAGGCTGCTCACCCGTTCCAACAAATAGGATAGGAAGTTCAAGTGCATAAGCGATAGAGAAAACACTACCACCTTTAGCCGTTCCATCAAGTTTAGTGATGATGATACCATCTATCCCTATCATCTCATTAAAAGCTTTTGCTTGTGCTATAGCAGAGTTACCCTGTGTTCCATCTATTACTAATACAGTTCTATGTGGAGCACCTGCATGAGCTTTGTCACAGATACGGTTTATCTTGATAAGTTCATTTGCTAGATTTGTTTGAGTGTGTAAACGTCCAGCAGTATCGATGATAACATTATCAAAGCCCTTACTTTTTGCTGAGTCTATCGTGTCATAGGCAACAGCTGAACTATCATGTCCCTGTTTTGAAGAGACTATAGGAATGTCAAGTCTCTGTGACCATAGTGTGAGTTGTTCTATAGCTGCCGCACGAAATGTATCTCCAGCACCCAAAATAACTTTTTTACCTTCTGACTTGTACCTTTGTGCAAGTTTAGAGATAGTAGTAGTTTTTCCAGCACCATTTACACCAACTATGAGTTCCACAAAGGGAGCTGTAAACTCTGGCTCGGTATAAGAAGTATAGGCAAGAGTAGCCATAAGTTTTGAACGAAGCATCTCACGAGTGATATTTGTCTGATAAAGTTCGTTTATGATGATCTCTACTAAAGCATACTCAACATCAGCTTCTAGTAAAATGTCTTCAAGTTCATCTTTTGTGAAGGTGACCTTCTTTTTTGGTGCAACTGTTTTTATCGCCTCAACTGTTTTGTTAAGACTCTTTTTTATAAAACCGAACATCTATTTTCCTAGAGCCTTTTTGATATCACTCTCGATAAACTCCTCTTCTACAGCACCTTGGTAAAAGTTAACTAGTTTTCCATCTTTATACATAGCCATAAGAGGTATACCGAAGTTTCTTCCAACATTGAGTTTTGATGCTACTGCACTCACTAAACGGCTATTTTCAGATGAGTTAACAAGTATATAGTTTGCATCATATGCTTCTCTAAAGTCTAAAAGCTTGTCATTGTTTATGTTGTTTTCAACTGTTATACCAAGTATAAGAAGAGAATCTTTATACTTTTCTTGCAGGGCACTTAGGTGTGAAGCTTCAGCTTGACAAGGTGGACACCAAGTTGCAAAAAGGTCAAGAATGATTACTTTATTTTCGGCACCTTTGACACTAAAGCCATTTGTACCTTTTGTAACAGTATGTTGTGTGTTAGCTAATGATGTAAGTACAAACTCGTTTGTAGATAGCATTGCATTTGCATCTTCTTCTTGAACTTTGTCTTCAGAACAAGCTGTGAAAACTAAGCTAAACGCCAGTAGTGTTGAGAGTAGGGAAGTTTTTGACATATGTGTTAATACCTTCTATTTTTTGTTATAATTAAGTGAAATTATAGCAATTAAAGATTAAAAATGACTCTTAACAAAAATACTTTTAGAAAAAACTGTTTAAAGAAGCTAAAAAACTCTCATAAACATAATAGACTTTATAAAAACTCACTTATAAATAAAAAGTTATTAAAACTCATTAATCATAAAAAAAGACCAAAGGTATTACTCTACTACCCTTTAGGAATAGAAGCTGATATAAGAAAAACGCTAAACATTTTGAGACAAAATTGTGATATTTACATTCCATTTATGGTTGGAGAAAGTTTTAAGATGGTACCATTTAGGCTGCCTCTAAAAAAGAAAAAATTTGGAATTTTCGAGGCTGGAAATACACTTTTAGATATAAAAAATATTGATATTGCTATCGTTCCTTCAGTCGGAGTCGATGGAAATTTACAAAGAATTGGTTTTGGAAAAGGGATGTATGATCGTTTCTTTGAAAAATTAAAAAAGAGACCATATACTGTTTTTACACAACTAGAATTTTGTTACACAAAAGAGTTCATTTGTGATGAGTATGACATCGCATGTGATTTACTAATAACACCAAATAAAGATATAGGAAAGAAAAATGTTAAACGAAATACTACTAGGTGGCGGAACGGCCATAGTTAGTGGTGTAGTCGGTTTTTTCATTTCTAAAAAATTAACTAATGCAAATTTTGAGATATATACACAGCAAGC
>JAYEJR010000163.1:0-6793 GCA_034660715.1 Campylobacterota bacterium
ACTATTTATAGTGATGCTAGTTAGCTCTTTAGTTCTTTATGCTGATATAAATATTCAAGAAGCATGGGAACATACACAAAACAATAACGATGGAGTTAAAGCTTCAAACTCAGATGTAACAAGAGCAGAACTTAAATGTGATGCAGCAGAATCTATGTACCTTCCTTCCGTTAGTGTAACAGGTAGTTATACACATCTTAGTGAGCCAGTAAAACTAGAAGGAGAGATAGATCTTTCACATCTACCTATACCACTTCCTATAGCTATACCTTTTGAAATGGACCTATCAAAACAAGATGTTTTTTTAGCGGACTTGCATCTTCTTTGGCCTCTTTATGTAGGTGGAAAGATAGATGCTGCCCAAGATATCTATGCAGCACAAGTAAATGAAGCAAAAGCTCTTAAAGAGATGAAAAAAGATACAGAGTTTTTAAAACTTGTAAAGTACTACTATGGTGTGGTTGTAAGTAAGTCTCTTTATAAAGCACGTCAAGAGGCTCAAAAAGCACTTCGTATTCATTATGAAAATGCTCAGAAGTTAAAAGAACAGGGCCAAATAGCTAAGATAGAACTCTTAAACGCCAAGGTAAAGTTAGATGCAGCAAAAATAGATGCTAGTAAGGCTAAACATAAACTTGAGATTGCAGAGTCTGCACTTTTTTCTTTAACAAAGATAGAACCAAAACCAAGTTCAAAACTCTTTGTAAATGAAAATATGAAATCTCAAAACTATTATAAAGATGAGACACAAGCAAACTTTACAGGACTTAAAGTTTTAGATGCTAAAGCAGCACAAAGTAATTCCCTAGTAGAGATTAAAGAGGCTGCATGGATGCCAGAAGTGGCAGCTTATGGAAACTACAATCTTTATAAAGATGACTCACCTATCATGAGTACTCTACCTACCTGGTTTGCAGGTGTTATGATAAAGATAGATATACTTCAAAGAGCAGATAGAAGTGAGGAGATACAAGCTGCAAAGCTTCTAAATGATAAAGTAAAGTATCTGAAACTTGAAGCCATAGAGAACCTAACTCTTTTAGTGGAAAAAACATACAAAGAGATGATGTCGGATAGAGAGGAGTTTAACTCACTAAGCTCATCAATGGAGTTAGCTCGCGAAAACTATCGACTCCGTAGTGTGGCGTTTAAAGAGGGTCTTTCAACTTCTGTAGAGTTAGTTGATGCTCAGATGTTTTTGATGGGTGCAAAGACTCAGCGTTTAAATGCTGCTTACAACTTCGTACAAAAAGTTTCACAACTGAGTGTACTTAGTGGAGATAGAGAGATGTTTTTTAAAATACAAGGGTTATCAGAGGAGATAAAGTAATGCCAAATTCTAAAAGTTTAGTAGTTCTAATAGCGTTTGTTATGGCGTTAGTTATATGGGTAGTTTATACATTTTATGAAGCTTATCAACCAAAACAGCTTATCCTTCAAGGCGAGATAGATGCACAGAGTTATAGTATATCTTCTAAACTTCCAGGTCGTATAGATGAAGTGTTTGTAAAAAAAGGAGATGAAGTCTCTATAGGTGATGCTATCTTTAGTCTTTCTTCCCCAGAAGTAGATGCAAAACTAAAACAGGCTCTTGTGGCAAAAGATGCCGCCGGAGCACAAAAGAACCAAGCTGATAATGGTGCAAGAAAACAAGAGATTCAAGCAGCACATGACCAGTGGCAAAAGGCTAAGGCTGCTGAGGAGTTGATGCTTACAACTTATAATAGAATAAACATACTTTATAAACAAGGTGTTATTTCAGAGCAAAAACGCGATGAAGTTTATACTCAGTACGAAGCTGCAAAGTATACATCAAACGCCGCTAAAGAGATGGCTTCTATGGCAAAAGAGGGAGCAAGAAGCGAGATAAAAGATGCAGCCTCTGCACAAGAGAGAGTTTACGAAGCAAAGGTCGATGAAGTAAATGTTTACATAAAAGAGTCTAAGCAATATGCTTTTCATAAAGGTGAAGTAACACAAGTTCTTATACACTCTGGTGAGTTAGCTCCTACAGGCTTTCCTGTTGTTAGTATAGTTGATATAGAAGACTCTTGGGCTAGATTTGCTGTTCGTGAGGACTATCTTAAAAATTTTAAAGAGGGTGAAGTATTTAGTGTAAAGATTCCAGCACTTGGTAGTGAGTCTTATGAGTTTAAAGTTTCTAACATAGCAGTCATGGGCTCGTTTGCAACTTGGAGAGCTACCCAGAGTGGTAAGGGTTTTGATATGAAAAGTTTTGAGGTACAACTCAGAGCTCTTAAACCTATAAAAGATTTAAGAGTTGGAATGAGTGTTCTTTTAGAACTTTAACGATATTAACGAGTCTCTTTTGTGTCTAAAAAAGGTTCTGCCAACAGATTGGCTAAAGAAGCAAACACAAAAAAAAGCACAGCTACTGTTATTATAGAGAGTGTTGGGATAAGTGTGATACTTTCAAACATTCTATCTCCTTTATTTCTTTGATACTAAGAGTATAAAAGAATAAAGTGTGAAATTAGTGTTATAAGTAACTAAGCCACCAATCTTTGCGTGTTTGTTTAAGTGAAGCGAACCATTTACTAGGGTAGTAAAGGGCAAGAACAGCTAAGAACCATGCGATATAAGTTGGGAGAAGTTGATACTCATATACAAACTCCTTAGGAGACTTTTTCAAAGGTGCTCCATAAAGCCATGAGGCATCTCCAAACTGATAAAGTGCAAAAAGTATCCCTGCTAGATGTAGTATAGGAATGTGTAGTACATAAAAGAAAAAGGGAACTTGTCCTATATTTTGAAAAGGTTTTGACCATGCACCGAGGTCTCTATCGAGCAGGCTCATAAGAACCATAGCCATACCGATAAGCAGACTTAGGTAGATAAGTGATGGCGGATACTTCGTTACATTTAAAAAGCTCATTATAGTCAGTTCTAAAGAGCTAGTTTCACTCCAGAGTGTAGGATCTCCATATATATTTAAAAAGCGCAGTACTAAACCAAAAATTACAAAACCTAACCCTGTAAGCATAAAGATCTTTTTGCGTTGGACTCTTGGTTTTTTAGTGATAGGCCCAAAGAGATATCCAAGTGCCATGACACCTATCCATGGGATAAATGGATAGACAACTCTTACCTCGATGTCCCCTATAAGGAAGTTTCCAGGTGAGTGTAAAAGCATCCAAGCCCATGCATACTCTCCAAATTCTGAAGGCTGTATGGTATCTAGAGCATTGTGTCCAAGAAGCATAGTTATAGCTATGATGGCTATGAGGTACTTTGGTAAGTATATAAGAAAACCAACAGCTATCATAGAGACACCTATAGCAAAGAGTACAGCGACTTTTGGACTAGTTAAAAACTCACCATTAAAAGACCAGAAGAAACCAACAAGTGTAAGCTCGAGAAATATTAGCCAAAAACCACGATTTATAGCTAAATAGGCTAGTTCGTTTTTCGTTCTTCTTCCTGAAGCAAAGAAGAGACCTATACCAGCTAAAAACATGAAGGTAGGTGCAGCAAAGTGAGTAATCCAACGTGTAAAAAAGACTTCTAAATTTGTTAGTGCTAAATCAGTAGGTGCATAATAGACCCAACTTAAAGCAAAAAAGTCTCGTGAATGATCAAGTGCCATGATGATGATAGTAAGACCACGAAGTAGATCTAGGGCAACAAACCTCTCTTTTTTTGTTTGCATACTCGCTTCCTTTTATATTGTAGGATATAATACTACATATTTAGTTAAATAGCAGGAAAGTATGTTTAAAGCTTTAAGAGATGCATTTTATATTGAACTCAGTGAGATTAGAAACTCTTACTATAAACTTTTTCTTATAACTCTTTTTCCTGTCTTTAGTTTTGTGCTTATTATTTCCATCTTTTATCAAGGTGTGGCGTTTAAACTACCCCTTACAGTTGTAGACAACGATAAAAGCTCACTCTCAAGAAAACTACTCTCAAACATAGATGCTTCACCAACACTTCAAATCCTTTCACACTCTTTGAGTACAAAAGATGCGATAGACTTAGTAAAATCTTCAGAGGTATATGGAGTAGTTATAATCCCAGCTCATTTTGAAAAAAACACTCTTCTTCGAAGTGGACCTAAAGTAACTGTTATGCTTAACACACAGTACATACTAATCGGAAAGATTTTAACTGCTGCACTTACTGAGACTGTAGGGTATAGTGCAGCAGAAGTAGAGTTTGTGGAAAGTCTAGCAAGCACTCAAAACTCTCAACTCTCTCTTGAGAACATCTCGCCAATTGGTTTACAGATAACTCCATTTTTTAATACCTATAAAAACTACTTTTTATTTTTAGTCTCTGCTCTGCTTCCATCTATCTGGCAGATTTTTATAGTTATAGCTACCATCGTTAGTTTTGGAACTTTGTTTAAAGCAAAAAAAGAGAGAGAATTTTTTGGCAGTGAATACATAGCTTTTAAGATTATTGGAAAACTTCTGCCTTATACATTTGTCTATACATTGATGGGTTCACTTTTTTTGTTTTATATTTATGGAACTTTGGCTTGGGTCTTTGAAGGCTCTTTTGCAGTTACTATATTTGGTTTGTTTGTTACAGTTGTTGCATATCAGGTCATAGCACTCCTTTTGTTTGTGAGTGGTTTTGATTATGCAAGGAGTTTGAGTTTAGGAGCTGTTTATACTGCACCGGCATTTGCTTTTTTAGGAGTAACATTTCCTATCTATAACATGAATCAGTTTGCACTCTTTTGGCGAGATCTTCTTCCTATCTCTCATTATATGGAGCTTCAAATCTCTCAAGCAAATTATGGTGCTGATATCTATTTAGAGATTGATAAGCTGCTTATTATCATGCTATTTTGGCTTCTCTTTATTCCTGTAGTTATGAGATTTAGACAGAGGTTAGCTTCATGAAATTTTTAGAAGTCTTTAGAGAAGAAGCAAAACTAATTTTCAGTGATGTTGCTATCGTTTTAACTATCATCGGTGGAGTTATACTTTACGCTTTTTTATATCCTCAGCCCTACTCTTCTCAGAGTGTAAGCAGTCTTAGTATTAGTTATGTTGATCTTGATAAAAGTAAGTTGAGCGCAGAGATAGCTTTTATGCTAAACGCCACCCCACAGATAACTATTACAAGAGAAGAGATGAGTGAGAAAGATGCTAAAGAGGCTTTAAGTAGAGGTGAAGTTAAGGCTATCATCATCATTCCAAAGAACTTTAGCAGAGATGTTAAGTTGAACTTATCCCCGAGTGTTGCTGTTGGAGCTGATAGTAGTTACTTTCTTATATATGGTGCAGTTTTAGAAGGAGCTATGAAGTCTATATTGACTCAGAGTGCAGGTGTCAAAATCACCAAATTACTAGTATCGGGAACACCAATGGTTGGGGCTATGAACTCCTATAGTCCCTATAGCCTAGAGACTATAAACCTCTTCAATAAAGATAACAGTTATACTCAGTATGTTATACCTGCTGTATACATCATAATCCTTCAGCAGACTATACTAATAGGGCTTGGCATATTAGGAGGTGGAGTAAACGAGAGACTTAAACGCCAAGAGTATGGACACTACAATATGGCTCCTGTGTGGATGATGATGTTATCAAGATATATCATCTTTGGTTTTATATTTTTTATTCACATGTTGTTTTATTTTGGGTTTAGCTTTTCATTTTTTGATGTTACACATTTAGCATCTGTTTATGATGTAGTTAACTTCGGAGTGGCGTTTATAAGTGCTAGTATCTTTTTTGGTATCTTTTTAGGTACGCTTTTTAACTCTCGTGAGATAGCTACTCCAGTTGTTTTGTTTAGCTCATTACCTCTTGTTTTTAGTGTTGGATTTATATGGCCACTTGAAGCGATGCCAATGTTTATAAAAGAGCTTTCACAGCTTTTTCCATCAACTCCAGCTATGCAAGGTTTTCTTAGACTTAACCAGATGGGTGCAGAATTTAGTAGCATTATACCACAGTTTGGACTTCTATGGCTTCAAGCTCTAATTTATGCTATTTTAGGATATTATTATATAAACAAAAATAGGAAAAAATATGTCACAAATTGAAAACGCTACTATCGTTAAAGCTGCAAATATCTACTATGATGGAAAGGTTACAAGTAGAACAGTAAATCTAGCAGATGGAACTACTCAGTCTTTAGGAATCATGCTTCCAGGCGAGTACACTTTTGGTACTAATGAAGCAGAAATTATGGAGATGCTTAGTGGTGAGTTAGATATAAAACTACCAGGTGAAGAGTGGAAAACACTTAATACTCCAGAGAGTTTTAATGTTCCAGCAAACTCTTCGTTTGATTTAAAAATTAAAACAGTTACAGACTACTGCTGTTCGTATATCATGGACTAAAGCTCAACATAGAAAAAGACTAAATCAACTACTACTCTTCGTAAGGCTCAAAGCTCTCTTTAGGCTCGCCACAGTCTGGGCAAGTCCAATCATCAGGTAAGTCTTCAAAAGCTGTTCCTGGTGCTATATCGTTCTCTTCATCACCAAGTTCTGGGTCATATATATAGTCACAAACTTCACATTTATACTTTTTCATGATAAATCCTTTTTCGCTATTGTTTAATTATAAGCGAGTTGAAGTCATATGCAGATAAATATAATAAGTAAATAGTTTGTTTTATTTTAGATAAATTGTTTTACAAGAGAGTTGAGTTGCTCTTGGCTTAGTGCACCTGAGGCACGATGCACCTCTTTTCCATTTTTAAAGAGTATAAGTGTTGGTATGCTTCTTATCCCAAACCTAGCTCCAAGTTGTTGTTCCTCTTCAGTATTTACTTTTACAAAAAGAGTTTTAAGAGCAAAGT
>JAYEJR010000164.1:0-6785 GCA_034660715.1 Campylobacterota bacterium
CTTCTAAGAGTTTGGAATGTTGGCTGGAGTGCAGCAGTAGACAGAGGTATATCAAGTATGAGTTTTTTAGTTTTTGTCTCCATTATCACAGCCTATGGAACAGCAGAACTTGCAGGGTATCAAGTAGGCCTTCGTATAGAAGGCATAGCGTTTATGCCAGGCTTCGGATTTGCTATAGCAGGGATGGCTCTTGTAGGACAAAATATAGGTGCAAAGCAGTTTGAAAAAGCTTACAGTATGGGTGTGATAAGTGGAAGAATAGCTTATATATTTATGGGGAGTGTTGGAGTTGTCTTGATAACTCTTCCAGAGTATTTAGCAGGTTTTTTTACAAAAGACACGTTAACTATAGCCGTAGCATCTAAGTATCTTATATTGGTAGGACTTGCACAAATTCCTCTTGCCATTATGTTCGTATACTCTTCAGCACTGCGTGGAGCAGGGGCAACTAAAACTACACTAAAGATAAATGTTCTCTCTTTATGGTTTTTGAGAGTTGTGCCCTCATATATAGCTTACTCTATGGGTTATGGAATTATTGCTATATTTATTATTATGAATATTGAGACACTCTTAAAGGGCATAATCTACTGGTATATATACCAAAAAAGAGTTTGGCTATATACTAAGATTTAGAGTGGTTGTTTACAGTAGAAGGTATGGTGTTTCCACTTGCCTGCATGCTTAATGCATCTGGGTATTTCTTATAGTGACTTCTTACAACTTCAGCAAGTTGTACTTTTGTAGCTCTGTTTATCTTCCCTTCCATATTTATAACATTTGCTAGTGCTATTACTAGTTCGTCTTGTGGAGAATGAACATGCTGTGCCCATGAAAGAAGAAGATTTTTATCTACATAGGCTGGAAGAGAACCCATGATACCAACATCGTTTTGATTATGAACGAGAAGACCAGATGTTGTGCCTCGATCAAGTGTAAGAACTTGAAAAAGATAGAGAGTATGGTACTCTATCTGAGCTCGGATCTCTCTAGAAGAACATGAAACTCTTGTCTCAAAAGCATCTGATATGATTTGTATATAGGTATCTATAACGCCCTCACCAAATTTTTTTGCAAAACTATAATCATCCTCTTTGTTATCAGTTTGATACTCTTCAAGATAGAAGTGTGAAACACCACGATTTCTCTCTAGCACTGGAATGTAAAAGTATTTATCCCCTTGCTGTTTCCCCTCTTCATAGAGGTCTTCAGAGAGATTACTAAGAGCCATGTCAAAAACATTTTTATCATGTTCATTATATATACTTGGGTTGAGGTCTGCCATCAAACGCCAGTATGAAGAGCCATCTCTTAATTCTGTAAGACTTATATGAATGTGTACAGATGGGATGTTAGGGTTTCTTGGGTGAATGATCGTTGATATAGCTGTTGCTGATTTGAGGTTTTTTTTTGGCATTTCATCATAATGTACTTGAGAAACATTTACACTTGCAGCATTAAAAAGCTTTTCATCCCGAAATTCAAAACGATTGCCGCCACCATGCATGCCTTCATCTCTAAGCCAAGTCACCTCTTCAAAGTTTTTCTGTTCCCCAAAAGAGTTACAAAGTTGATTTAATTTAGCAACAAATCTATCTTGTAACCCTATTACTAGAGTATATGCAGACTTTGCTTCTTCTGAGTTTGCTAATATAAGTGCCATGAGATTCTCCTTACAATGTTATATAATAATTCTATCATACTAAGAGACAATAAATATAGAATTAGAATCATTTAATATGATTTGTGAGATAATTATTAAAATTTAGAGAGGAGTGTCTATTGTTTTTGAAGTTTTTAGAAAATATTGGCGATAAAACAATAAACTCAATACTCTCTATATACGAAGTTATAAGATTTACTATTATCTGTATAGTTCATATATTTAATCCAAGAAGTTATAACCCTGCAATGAAGATGGTACTTGTAAAACAGATCTACTTTACAGCAGTTACTATTGTGCCTCTTTTTATTGTGTTAGCAATTTTATTTGGTTCTATCATCATCGGTGTGGTTATTTATCTCGCAACAGAGTACTCTTTACAAAGTGAGATAGGTTCTATCATCGTTACTTTCGCTATAGATGAATTCTCTCCTTTTTTTACAGCACTTTTGATATCTCTTCGCTCAGGTGCAGCAGTAAACACTGAAATATCTGTTATGAATGTAAACAAGGAACTCAATACTTTAAGAGCATATAAAATAGACCTGATTGATTATCTATTTTTACCACGTATTATAGCTGGAGTGATTAGTGTAGTCTCTTTATCCATTCTTTTCTCAGTTATTATGCTTAGTAGTGGTTTTTTATTTACATTTTTTTATATGAATATGGATTTTCATACATATACTTATATTCTTGTAAACGCCATAGAGATTCAAGATATCGTTACACTTCTTGTAAAAGGGATAGCTTTTGGTTTTGTTATCATGCTTATCCCTATTTATAGTGGCTTAAAGACTCAACATAGTTATACAGCTATACCAGTTTCAGTTTTAAATGGAATGGTTATGCTCTTTATCGCAATCTTTTTTATTGAGGTGTTATCATTACTAATTCAATCGATTTAAAACTATTTACTACAAAAGAAGAGCTTGAACTCTTTATAAAAAACGCAGAGGAGTACGCACTTATATCAAGTGAACTTCCTCTTATATATAATCTAAACATCTTAGAAAATATCGCTATAATAAAAGAGGTACATGAAGATATGAACACGAAAAAAGCACAAACACTTGCACAAGAATCACTAGATAGAATCTCTTTATCTCACATAGGTTTGAAGAGATCTAACGAGTGTTCTATAATGGAACTCTTTTATGTAATGGTAATACGTGCTTGTATGAGTAAAGAGAGTAGGATTATTATGCAAACACCTGGGAAGTTGATAGGTAATCTAAAAAATATTCATGTAGCATTAGAAAAAGTCACTCTTTTAGAATTTAAAAAAGAGATTTTGATAGTAGATACGACAGACAATAAAAACTTTTATAAAGGAAGCTTATGCAATATAGTAGAATAAAAGTTGCAGTTGGAGTCTTTGTTGTAGCCTTGCTTGGAGTGATAGTGAGTTCGTTTTATTTTTTACTTCAAGAGAAAGGTTTTTTTGATAAAAGATACACCTACAACTTTAACATAGAGAGTGCAGAGTTCTTTAGTGTAGGTATGCCTTTGAAGTTTTCTGGTTTTGATGTAGGTGTTATAGATAACATAGCCCTTAGAGATGATGGTCGTGTAAACATCTTGTTTTCAGTAGATGAAGAGAATAAAAAGTGGATCAGAGAAGAGAGCTTTTTAACCATCAAGAAACCTCTTATCGGTTCTGCATACATAGTAATAGATACGAATCTTACAAAGTCACCTTTAGCAGAGGGCTCTACCCTTAAAATAGTTCAGAGTGATGATATAAATGACATGATAGCTAGACTTGAACCGGTTGTGAAAAAAATCATCAAGATTATAGATAACATTGATACTATAACAACTTATATATCAAGTGAGGACTCTGATATTGTTGAGATACTAGGTAACTTAAATAAGTTTACTAAAAACCTATCACAAAGTGACTCTCTTTTAACAACTGTTACAGGGGACAAAGCCTCGACACAAAGTCTAGTAAACGCCATCAATGAGTTTAATAAAAGTATGCAAGATATCCAAAGCATTACTCACGATGTGAGCCAGATTAGTGATACATTTGATAAAGATATCATTACACCTGTATCAAGCTCTGCTAAAGAGTTAAACGCCATCATGAAAGATATAAAACATAAACTAGAAGTTATAGATGGAACTGTAAACTCCATAGGAAGTTATGAGAGTGACCTCGTTGATGTTAAAGAGCAGATATCAGTAACTATGGAAAAGTCAGATCAGCTTATAGAAAAAATAGACAGTATCATTAGTGAAGATAGTGATACGAAGGTGGTACTACCATGATTAAAATAGTTCTTGCCTCGTTTTTGATTTTTTTTGTCTCTGGCTGTTCTTTTGAAAAAAAGATAAACAGTTGGGAGAAGAGAAGTAGTAGTAACTTGAAGATGTATACGGATGCTTATTTGAGTTCTCAAGACCTTGTGGCAAAAAACAGTTTAGATAGAGCTATAAAAAATGCTAAACAGAGTGATGATTTGAGCTCTCTTGCTAAGGTCTACTTGAGTGAATGTGCTTTAAATATAGCTGTAGGTATAGATGATAAGTGTAGCAAGTATACTAACTTAGAAGATGTAGTTGAGAGTAAGAGACTAGATGCCTACTACAGTATGATACAAAAGAGTATAGTAGAAAAACAGATAGAGTATTTACCTTCACAGTATAAAGGATTTGCTTCTTCCTTTCTACAAAGAGATTACCAAAGTGCAGCTAAAGAGTTGTTTTTAATAGATCAAACAAGTTCAACCCTTATCTGTGCAGCACTTATCAAAGATGAACTAAACGCCACCCAAAGAGAGCAACTTCTAAAAAGAGCATCACTCTATGGATATAAAAAAGCGATTATATTTTGGTTGGATGAGAGTAGTGAAAAAACTAATGACATAGAAAAAAAACAAAAACTACAGAAGAAAATAGCCATCTTAATTTCTCAAGAGTAATTTATATTAGAGTTATTTAGTAAAGATAAGGTAAAATTTTTTTATGAATAATCAAGATTATATAAATGCTATAGAAAAACTGAACTTATACTCAAAACACTACTATGTCTTAGATGACCCTATAACAACTGATGAGGTGTATGATAAGCTTTATCATGAGGTTGTGGAGTATGAAGAGAATAATCCTGCAGAGTTACTTCATAACTCTCCAACACAAAGAGTGGGGGATGTAGTTAGTGATGGGTTTACAAAAGAGCCTCATCTCTCTCGAATGTGGTCGCTTGAAGATATATTTGATAGTGAGGGCTTAGAGAAGTGGCTTACTAAAACCTATAAACTAGATAAAAATATCACTTTTTACTGTGAGCCAAAGTATGATGGTGCATCTCTAAACCTTGTCTATGAAGATGGAAAATTAGTTAAGGGTATAACACGTGGTGATGGAACTATAGGTGAGCTTATCACTCAAAATATAAAGACTATAAAGTCGATTCCTTTAGAGATAGAACATAAAGAGACTATAGAGATTCGTGGTGAGATTGTTATCTTTAAGGATGAGTTTGAGAAAATAAATGAGTCGCGTTTAAAAGAGGGTGAACAAGTCTTTGCTAACCCTAGAAACGCAGCGGCTGGAAGTCTACGACAGTTAGACTCTAGTATAACAGCGAAGAGAAATCTAGTCTTTTTACCATATGGTGTTGGGATAGACTCTTTAGAGCAAAAACAACTTCACAAAAAGATGGAGTATATCTATACTTTAGGATTTAGAAAACCACCTGAAAGAGCTGTTTGTAAAGATTTTGATGAGATAGAGTCTATTTATAAACAGATGGTTCATGATCGTGAGAGCTACTCTATGATGCTCGATGGTATGGTTATAAAGGTAGATGAAATAGCATCTCAGATAGACATGGGCTACACAGTAAAAGTACCGCGTTTCTCAGTCGCCTACAAGTTCCCAGCTGTAGAGAAGATAACGACGGTAAAAGATATCATACTTCAAGTAGGACGTACTGGAGCGGTAACACCTGTAGCAGTTGTTGAACCTACTGACATCGATGGTGCTATAGTTGAGCGTGCAACACTTCATAACTTTGATGAGATAGATAGAAAAGATATCAGACTTGGGGATAGTGTTATCATTCTAAGAAGTGGTGATGTTATCCCAAAAATCATAAAAGTACTTACACATGAACGAAGTGGTGAGGAGGTGGCTTATGAGAGGCCAACTCAGTGTCCTGTATGTGATAGTGAGCTTTTAGATGAGGGTGTTCTTCTTAAGTGTCAAAACCTAGAGTGTGATGCAAGAGTTGTAAACTCCATCATGTACTTTGCATCAAAGCCTTGTCTTAACATAGATGGACTTGGTGTGAAGATAGTAGAAGCTCTTTTTACGAGTGGACTTGTAAAGAGTGTAGTTGACCTCTTTGACTTAACACTTGAAAAATTATTAGAACTAGAGGGTTTTAAAGAGAAAAAATCTCAAAACTTACTTGATGCTCTAGTAAACGCCAAAGGAAGTGACTATTGGCGTTTTATAAACTCACTTGGCATAGAGCACATAGGGGAAGTAGCTTCTAAAACATTAGCTGAAAATTTTGGATTTGGTTTTGTAAACGCCACTAAAGAACAACTCATAGAGTGTGAGGGAATTGGTGAAGAGATGGCAGAATCTGTTTTAGAGTTTGTGAGAGTAAACAACGAAACGATTCAAAAACTACAAAACATACTAGAACCACTTGAACCAGTAAAACGCGAAGAGGCAAAAGAGAATCCTTTCAAGGCTAAAACAGTTGTACTAACTGGAACTATGAGCGAGAGCCGTGGAGCTATAAAAGAGACACTTGAAGCACTTGGCGCAAAGGTAAGTGGTAGCGTTAGTAAAAAAACTGACTTTTTGATTTATGGTGAAGATGCTGGTAGTAAGTATGATAAAGCAGAAGGTCTTGGTGTGAAGACTTTGACTGAAGATGAAATGAGGGAGATGGTGTAAACGGTTTTTTTGAGGATGATTATAAATAATCAGAGCCTTGCAGAGGAACCGTAACCTCTTTATTATAGCCCATTCGTTTCTCACTCGGATAAACTAATACTGTTATGATATAATTGTTTCCATTAAAAGGAAATTAAATGTCACGTATAGTTTTAGGATTGGATTTAGGGATAACTTCTATTGGTTGGGCTTTAGTTAA
>JAYEJR010000165.1:0-6706 GCA_034660715.1 Campylobacterota bacterium
TTTATTTATGATATTATACACTAAAGGATTTTGATGAGAGTAGCAGTTGTTGGGCTAGGTGGTGTTGGTGGTTATATAGCGGCAAGTTTTGTAAAAGCTGGCATAGATGTTGTAGGTTTTGCAAGAGGTGCACATTTAGCAGAGATACAGTCACATGGACTTACTATAGTAGAAGATGAGACTACATGGAACACAAAAATTGACACTAGAGAAGAAGATGACTTAGATGGTTATTTCGAAGGTGCTTTTGATATAGTGCTTTTTTGTGTGAAGAGTTACGACTTGCAAGAGTCTTTGAGTCATATAAAGTCACATATAGACAACTACACAACACTTCTTTCTCTCTCTAACGGTGTAGGAAACGGTGATACATTAAGAGCTCTTAGTGATGCAACTGTACTTGATGGTTGTATATACATTCTCTCTCACATAGAAAAAGCAGGAGTTATACGAAAAAAAGGCAAGAACTTCTTTGCTGTATTTAATGGGGATGAAGAGGCTACACAGAAGCTTGCTACACTTTTTGAAAAGGCAGAGCTGCGTTTTAAAACACCAAGTGACATCAAAACAGCCATCTGGAAGAAGTACATTTTCATATCGGCATTTGCTACACTGACTTCTTACTACAAGCAGACTATTGGTGAGATTTATGAGTTTCATAAAGAAGAAGCCAAAGAGCTTTTAGAAGAGATAGCTTCATTTGCTTTGGCACAAGGCATAGAGATAAGTGAAGAGGTTGATAAAGCACTTAGTGTTGCTTCTAAAGTCCCTTATGACTCACTACCTTCAATGGCATTAGATTTTAAAAATGGAAAAAGAGTGGAGTTGGATTCTCTTAGTGGTGTTGTAAAAACACCACTTATGAGTAAGTTTTACGAAGAGCTAAAGAAAAGAATCTAGCGAAAGATCTTATCTATGTCTTTACTGATAGCGCCTGGAACAGTTGCTATAGTCATAAACTGAGACATCTTCAGCATCGGATACATGATCGCTATGTAGTACTTAGGATCAAGTATCTTTGCTTCACCATTTTCTATAAGAACAGGGTATGGAAGCAGACCTGCATTTTTATAACCAGTCTTTTTGATGAACTTGGATGTTCGTTTAGAGAGCTTAACCCCTATGATAGTTGCACCATTTAAGAGTTTTTGCTCATAAACAATTTTTTTAGATTTTTTAGCATTTGCTAAGAGTTTAGCTGAACTTGCTTTTTTGATAACCTGCATATTTTCATACTTAGGCATTCCTTGCATAAACTGATAGCGCTCTAATGTATGGAACTTTAACATCTCTGTTGAGTTTTCTAAGTTTACAAAGGCATCTCGTAGAGTCGCTAAGGTTTTTTCAGCAAGCTCTTTGTCATACTCTTTTTGCATAAAGGCAGACATAACATAGATAGGATTTGTGATACTTATAAGTGAGTTTTTCTTATCTATAGTTACTCTAAGAGCACTTGCAAAACCGCGGTTCTTTTTTGAAGCGAGTTTGATGATGTCGGCGTTTGTAAAAACTACAGAGTTGACAAAGCCTTTTTTATCAACTTTAAAAGTAGTAAGTATTTCAAAACCAGCTTTTTCAAGGTTTACTTTTACTTCATCACTACTCAGTAGTGGAGCTTGAAGGTAAGCTGCTACTTGACCATTTGATATGTCCCCAACCTCTATAACTTTTTTAGGATCATCTTTTGGTTCTTCATAGACAGGAGCTACATGGTTACTAAACTTGACAACTTTTTTTGCCGTAGCTTCTTTGATGATCTCATCATTTGTTTTGTAGTCACCATCTTTTATGATGTAGACACTATCTGGGACTTGAGCGGTTACCTTTGGTACTTCAGGTACCTCTGGAACACTTGGTATCTTTATAGTTACAGCCTGTGATGCACAAAGTAGAGTTGAAGAGAGGAGGAGCAAAGAGAGAGTAGATTGTAAAATTTGTTTCATATATAGAACCCCTTATAACAAGTAATAATTAGTATAAGGCTTTTTAATTGTATCGATACTTAATTTTATAAGATAACGAATCATTTACTAAATTTCACAAGATTAATGTGTAATAATTGGACAAGAAATATAAGTACAGGATGTTTTATGAGTTTAAGTAGAGTAGTGTTAGGCGGTGGATGTTTTTGGTGTACTGAGGCAGTGTTTTTAAATGTCAAGGGTGTAAAGAGTGTAGTTAGTGGGTATGCAGGCGGAAATCGTCCCAATCCTAACTATGAGATGATATGCACCGGAGTAAGTGGATATGCTGAGATAATTGATATCAGTTTTGATAGCGAGGTAATAACTCTAAGTGAACTTCTTGATATCTTCTTTGTGATTCATGACCCTACTACACTAAACCAGCAAGGTGCAGATAGAGGAACACAGTATCGTTCTGTTATCTACTACACAAGTTCATTAGAAAAAGAGGTGATAGAAGAGTCTATCCTGCGAAATCAGAAAAACTTTCCAGAGGGGATAGTTACAGAGATAAGTCCTCTTCCTGAGGTCGTTTATCCTGCTGAAGCTTATCACCAAAACTACTATGCATTAAACTCATCTCAAGGCTATTGTCAGGTGGTTATAGCACCAAAACTACAGAAGTTTATGACAACTTTTCCAGATAAACTAGGATAGATCTTTTAGTAAAGAGGGTACATCACTAGAGTCACGAATCTCTTCATAGTCGTGAATCTCTGCATTCATAGTCTCAACAAAGTTAGTCATACTCTGCTCTAACTTTGCATGTGCTTCATCAACTAGCATTTGTTGTGCTTTTTGCAGCTCTTCAAATTGGGTCATGATTTTTAAAAAGTACTCTTTATCTTCTGTTATTAAGATGATATCAGAGAGTTTTACCCATTTTCGGATAACCTTCCCGTCTTTAGAAAACAAAAATATTACATTCTCATTTTTCTTAGAAGCTATATACTTCGGAGCAGGAAATCCCATGAAAGTTGAACCAGGTTTATCTGTTCGTTTTTTAATTACATAATACATGCCTATAGTATATAGTAATTTGACTTATTTATGTTAAGCTTCTTTTGGAAATGAGTGTATGATGGAAGGGTCAGTTTCAGCTATCTCTCCATCTGGAGTGCTTAAGATAAGCTCAACCTCACAGTGAAGGTACTCAGATGTAGTGAGTACTGAACTCGCTTTATCTTCAAAAGCAGCTTTTTTGGCACAGATGATGATGTTGCTTAGTAATGATGCAGAACTGTTTTGACTAGAGTAAGAGCCTTTTAGTTCCTTTTCTATATAGAGATTTACTGTTGTTGCTATGGTTTCATTTAGGAGTGGATGCTCTTGGAGTAGAGCAGTTCTGTCTATCGTTATCTCTGCTTGATAGACTTCTTGGATGGAGTCACGTGCTAGTTGTAACAAAACAGAACGAGACATTAACTCTCCCCTTTTACTTTATAAATGTTTATAAGTTTGATGACAATCATAACACTTATAACCTGAAACAGAGCCGCCAAGATGAAAGCATAGTAGTGGAGTTTGTCTATAGAGTTTGCACTAAACGCGAGTGTCGCCATCGCTATGAGTAGTGTTAGAGGCATGGAGTGTGAAAGCCCCATGAGTATAGAGTCAACAACTCCTAGCTCTTTTATAAACACTAAAGAAGCAAGTATCCGCATAAAAATCATAACAAGAGCGATGATAAGTGCTTTAAAGATAAGCCCATCCATAGCAAGTGCTTCTATGTTAAAAGAGCTCCCGATATGGATAAAGAAGATAGGAATCAAAAACCCAAAACCATAAGAAGCGAGTTTTTCTGGAAGCTCATGCTTATGCTCAAAAAATGTAGGGATAAATATACCAGCGAGAAATGCTCCAAACGCCAGTTCAAGATGTAGATAAAGCATAGCACCTACAAGAAGAAAAAATATCCCCATACTTAGACGAATGTCCTGCTCTTTGTTGTCTTCATATGGCATAAGTGCAGTCGAGACTTTTGGAAACCACCAAAAGAGAAGCTGCATCGCACGAAAGAGTAAAAACATAAAGAGTAAAAAAGTGATAAGTGCCATGATAGTCTGAAAAAGACCAAGTCCAAATCCTGACTGCAAAGCAGCAGAAGTGATAGTTAAAATAACGATACTAACAACCTCGCCAATCCCTCCAACAGTCATAGAAAGAGTAAGCCACTCTGTCTTTCCATACTCTTTAGAGAGGGTAGCAACAAGCCCAACGGAGATGAGGGGTAGAAGAACCATCATGATTTTTCCAAGCTCAAACTGCATAGAGAAGGCAATAGAGAAGCCATATAGAAAAACTAGATAGATGAGTGCTTTTTTCATGATACGTGAAGGGGTATTGAGAACATTTTTGAGGTTAATCTCTGTTCCAGCGATAAACATCAGGTACAAAAAACCAAACTCTGCGACAAGGTCAAAGAGGTGTTCAGAGTGTAAAAAACCAGCATACCCTAGAACTGAACCAAGTATCATCTCGATAGGTGTAGTAGGAAGTTTTAAGAACTTTGCAAAGAAAGGAGAGAACATTATGATGAGAGAAATAGTGATAATTAGTACTATGTTTTCATTCATCTAATGGGTCTCCTTTGGTTTATTTTACTTCTATAGCTACTTCTAGTTTAAGAGATTTTAGCATATCTAGGTCTTTATTCATAGCTCTACCACTTGTTGTAAGGTAGTTTCCTATGACAATAGAGTTCGCACCATTCTCAAAGATCTCGTTTTGGCGTTCGCCAAACATAAGTTCACGTCCACCTGCTATCATGATACGCTCGGCGTTTGGAAGAGTCTTTCGTGTAAGTCTTACAAGAGAAAGAGCTTCATCTACTTCTATAGAGTTAGGGGAGAGTTCAAGTGCTTCGTTATGGTGGTAGAAGTTTATAGGAACAGAAGTAGGGTTTAAAGATGCGAGAGATGCTAACATACTCTCTCTATCTGCTTGAGTTTCACCTAGACCAAAGATACCACCACTTATAAGAACCATACCCGCCTTGTTAACATTTTGACAAGTCTCATAACGTTCAGACCATGGATGGGTTGTGCATATCTTCTCATAAAATGCTTCACTCGTCTCTAGGTTATGGTTATAAGCTTTGATACCGGCTTCTTTTAGAACAAGTAGTTGTTCTAAACTAGCTGTACCGTTACAAGCGATGAGACGAAGTTCTGGAGCTACACTCTGAACTTCGGCAGCCACATCACATACAAACTTTAATGTTTTATCTGTTAGACCTTTGTCTGCTGTTACAAGACAAAACCCAAGTGCACCGTTATCTCTGGCGTTTATAGCCTCTTGCTTGATTAGGTCCATATCTTTTTGTTTGTAACGTTCTATGTCTGCTTTATAGCGAACACTTTGAGAACAGAACTTACAATCTTCTAAACAAGTTCCACTGTTGATGTTACAGATAGAACATAAAAATATCTTTTCACTCATGAGATTTTCCTTTCATACGAGAAGAGTTCACTTGAGAAATGCTCTTGCTCTTTTGGCTTAAAGTAGTATGTGACTAAGAGTTTTGTCTCTTGTATTTCTAAGAGAACACACTCAGAGATAGGTTTGTTTCTAGCACAGGACTCTCCAGGGTTTACAAAGAGTGTTCCATCTATAAACTCTGACTTAAAAGTATGTGTGTGACCGTATATGATTATCTCTGCATCTGGTGACATATAAAAGGGAAGATGCATAAGTTTAAACTTTGTATCTGCTAGTTTAAAGTAGTAAGGCTCTTGAACAAGGTTGTACTTGTTGTGATACTGTACGAGATGAGCATCGTTGTTTCCATAGACGCAAACATAGTGTTTGCCACAGTTTTTAAGAAGTTCTAATGTCTCAACTTCACAGACATCTCCAGCATGTACGATAAACTCAGCTCCATTTTCTATGAGTAAATCTATGCTCTCTTTAGCTCTTTTTACTTTAGTGTGGGTGTCTGATATGATTCCTATTTTCACTACTAATTCCCCTAGTTCCCATGCTCTGCGTGGGAATTCGTATATACTATTCATTCCCATGCGGAGCATGGGAAAGAGTTCTTATTTTTCTGCTGTCTCTTCTTCTCTTGGCGTTCTCGCTTTACACTTCACACACTCATAAACTTCTTTATTTCTGTAAGTTCTAGGTGCTAGTACACCTTTACAGCCCTTCTCTTTACACTTTATAGTTGTTGGCTCGAACTTAGAGATGAACTTACACTCAGGGTAGTTGTTACATCCCCAAAATGGTCCACGACGAGAGTTTTTAAGGCTGATAGTCCCACCACAGTCTGGACATGGCGTTTCACTATTTTTCTCTTCGACATTGATACTCTTAGTGTTTTTACAATCGGGATAATCACTACATGCTAAGAACTGACCATTACGTCCGTTCTTAACTACCATATCTTTTCCACACTTGTCACACTTCTCTTCGCTTAACTCTTTTTTCTCTTCTACTTTGTTCCCTTCTTCGTCACACTGCTCAGTGTACTTACACTTAGGAAAGCCACTACATGCGATGAAGTTTCCAAAACGACCAGAACGTAAAAGGAGTTCGTGTTCTCCACACTTAGGACAAGTACGTCCAAGTGGTTTAGCAAGTTTAAGACTTACGATGTTCTCTTTTCCATCTGCGATTTGTTGCATAAATGGAGTGTAGAAATCAGCAAGAAGTTTTTGCCAGTCAACATTTCCTTCGCTTACTTCATCGAGTTTATCTTCCATATTTGCAGTAAACGAGATATCAACGATATTTGCGAA
>JAYEJR010000166.1:0-6666 GCA_034660715.1 Campylobacterota bacterium
TCTAGGTGGCTATAGAGAGGGGGAAACGCCTGGTCCCATTCCGAACCCAGAAGCTAAGCCCCTCATCGCTGATAATACTTATCCTTTCAGGATTGGAAACGTAGGTCGCTGCCTAGTTGTCATTTTCTTCTTTACTCTTATCTAATCACTTTTATATTTTTAATCATTAACTTTACTTTTACTATTATACTTTTATTTATTCATTGGCTTTTAACTTATCTACTCTTGTTGGGTTTCTAAAACTTTCGCTATACTATACAAAAATTGGAGTGGCATGATACTTAATGATGAATGGAATAGATTTTTAGAAGAAGAGTTAGAAAAAGAGTATTATAAAAAACTTATAGAGTTTGTTGACCTAGAGTATAAAACAAAAACAGTTTATCCAAAGTATGAAAATATATTTAGAGCTTTTAATTTACTCTCTCCCAGTGAAGTAAAAGTTGTAATTATTGGACAGGACCCATATCATGGGCCTAATCAAGCAAATGGATTAGCGTTTTCAGTGTCACCTATTTCTAAAATACCTCCCTCACTGAAAAATATATATAAAGAGCTTATTGATGACATAGGTTGCCAAGTTCCCGCCAATGGCGATCTGACTTCTTGGGCGAATCAAGGGGTATTACTTATAAACACGGTTTTAACCGTTGTTGATTCTCAAGCCAATTCACATAGGGCTAGAGGTTGGGAAGATTTGACAAATTCGGTGATTAAAAAGCTTTCAAATAAACAGAGTAATATTGTATTTATTTTATGGGGTTCTCCATCGCAAAAAAAAGAGATTTTGATTGATGAAGAGAAGCATTGCGTACTTAAGGCGCCTCACCCTTCACCGCTCTCTGCGTATAGAGGCTTTTTTGGTTCAAAACCTTTTTCAAAAGCAAATGATTATTTAAAAAGGAATAAATTAGGTACTATAAATTGGTGTCTTACTCCACAACAAACTCTGCTATAACAGCTAAGTGGTCTGAGTAGCCCTTTCCTTTATGTCTACGAGGCTTTTTTCTAGTTGTTTGCCATCTGTAGACACTTTTTCCTTTAAGTAGGTAGGATGGCTTGTAGCTAGTGATTGACTTGTTTTTATAGTAGACTTCACTTTTCTCCAATAAGGAAGATGAGATGAGTATATTATCAAGTGCTTCTTTTTTTCCTCTATATATATAAGAGTAACGTTCCGAAATTGCTGTATCGTACCATAAGTTATAAAAGTCTCCTTGATCCACTTTAGATAAAGAAGCTGATTTTTTATACTCTATGGTGTTAAGCACGTGATTTATTCCTGTTTTTCCGTCTGTATCATTATGTTTTCTCTTTCTTTTAAAAAGAATATGCTCTTCATAGTGAGAGTTAAAATCACCAAGTAGAATTATATTTTTATCTTCTCCTAGTTCGTGTGTTCGTTTGAGTAGTTTTTTTGCAGATACTATGCGCATACTCTCTGGTCCAGCTTTGCTTTTCCAATGATTAACTAGTATGAAAAACTCTTTATTGTTAACTCTAAATTTGGCTTCTAAAATATTACGATAACTGTATGAAGATTTAACAGCAACTTCATGCGTATATACAAATGGTATTTTACTTAAAAGTGCTACTTTTGTTGTTGTGTTTTTATAGTTGGCTATTTTGTAGTATTGGTAGTAAAGACCTTGTTGCTTTAAAGTGAATCGTAGATCTTTTAGAGCTTGGAGTGATTCAATCTCCTGAAGGCCAACAATATCTGCATCTATTTCTGAAATAACCTTGGAAATATTTTTGAGTTTAACTCTATATGTTTTTGAATTCCAGTTGGACTTGGTATATGGTATATACTCTTGATATTCATATCCACTCTTTTGTAAGTCGAATAGATTTTCCACATTATAGGTTGCAATTTTCAAAATAGTATCTCCATATAGTGTTGAAATCAAAAAAATAAAAAGAGTAAGTAGTCTCACTACTGTATGCCATTAAGCCGTAGTAAGTTTTTAACATCTGGTTCTCTATTCATAAGCTCTTTAAAAAGAACTTGCATACTTTTTGCTCCACCACCATTAAGAACGATTTTTGCATAGTTTTTTGCTGTTTGCGAGTCAAATATACCTTCATCCACTACACTGTAATATGCATCTGCACTAAGTACTTCTGCCCATTTGTAGCTAAAGTATCCTGCAGAGTATCCTCCTGCGAATATATGTGCAAAGCCATTTTGAAACTTATTGTACGATGGTGTTTTAATAAGAGCACTCTCTTCTCGTATAGAGTCTAGAAGGGATTGTACTTCTTCAGCCTTATGGACTTTTGAATGAAGTTTAAAATCAAAAATAGAAAACTCTAATTGACGAAGCATACCCATAGCAGATAAAAAGTTTTTACTTTTCACTAACTTGTCTATCATTTCCTTTGGAATTACTTCTCCAGTTTTATAATGAGATGCAAATAGCTTTAAAATCTCTGGTTCATAAGCAAAACTCTCTAAAAACTGTGAAGGAAACTCGACTGCATCCCACTCAACACCATTTACCCCACTTACTTCATTTTCATTTACAGTTGATAGTAGATGATGGATAGCATGTCCCATTTCATGAAAGAGTGTTACAACGTCATCATGGCGAAGAAGAGATGCAGATGTATCACTAGATGGAGGGAAGTTACATACTACAAATGCAGATGCAAGTTGCTCTTCACCTTGTTCATTGAGACAGTGAGTTTGATAGTTGTGCATCCAAGCACCACCGCGTTTTGACTCTCTTGCTTCCAAGTCCATGTAGAGTCTAGCTCTAAGTTTTTCATCTACATATAGGTCATAAGAAGTAGCCTTTTCGTTCCAAAGCTTTTCATCTTGTTGTTTAAAGCTGATGCCAAAAAGTTTTGTTAAAAATGTAAACATTCCATTTATAACACTAGTTTGCTCAAAGTAAGGACGATACTCCTCTTCATCTATGTCATACTGCTCTTTTTTAAGTATTTCACTATAAAAGGCAGAGTCAAAACTCTCTAGTTTTTTTGGAGCGATACTCTCTAGCTCTTCTAACTCTTTTTTAGCTTGGAGTTTTGAGTTTTGAAGAAGGTTGTCTAAAAATCCTAAAACAGCTTTTTCATTTGGAGCCATTTTTGAAGCTAGTGAATATTGAGCATAGTTGTCAAATCCAAGGATTTTACTCATCTCATCACGAAGGGCTAAAAGTTCATCTATGATGGCAGCATTCTCTGGTGCACGACTTACATAAGCTTTGTATATCTCTTCTCTTATCTCTCTATTTGGACCATAAGTCATATAGGCTATATATGATGGCATCTGTAGAGTAAACTTGTATTTAGTCTCTCCATCTTCTTCAAACTTTGCAGTCTCTTTTTCACTATGAGGAATACCAAGAACATCTTCTTCTTTTGTAATGATATACTCATATGCATTTGTTGCATCTAGGAGGTTTTGAGAGAAGTTATTTGCAAGAGCGCTCTTTACTATATTTATCTCTTGGAGTCTTTGTTTACTCTTCTCATCTAAGTGTGCACCACTCAGTTCAAAGTCTTGTATATTTAACTCTAAGACTCTTATCTGCTCATAGTTTAAACTCTCTTTTTCATTTTGAAGAATCTCTTTATATGCATTGTATATATTAATATTTTGAGAGAGTTTAGTAGAATACTCTGTAATAATAGGTAAACTTTGTGTGTAAACCTCTTGAGTACTATCAGAATTATTTACTGCATTTAAATGTGAGAGAGGAGTGAAAAAATGTTCGAGTCTCTCCTCTTGCATCTGTATAGGTTTAACAAAAGATGCATAAGTTTTACTCTCCTGGTTTAAAAGTTCTTTTACTCTTTTTTCATTGGCGTTTAGTATATTAGTTAGATCATCCATAAATGTATCTAGATTACATTGAAATTTTAAAAATTTTGACACGGTTAATTTCCTTTATATTATTTATTCTTCTTCATCGCGTTTTTGTTTAATAGCACCATATTGGTTGATTAGGATGTCATCATATTTGTTTGAGTACTTAATTAGTCTTTGGATCGCTGTTTTACCCTCTTTAAGAGTTAAAGAGGAGTCAACAATGAGGTATGAGAGATAAATACTGTTTTCATTAATAGAGAACTGTAGATATGACAAGGTATCATTTTCTTTAAGTAAGTAGTCATAAATCTTGTCTATGTTTTTACTTGGAATAGCACATAGTTTAGTATCACCTATAATGATTCCGTTTTCATAGTAGTTTATATCTATTCTAGCTGTTCCCTCATCAACTCTCCATGAAGCTTGAGCTCGTCTTGCTAGAGTAACATTTATGTTTTGTGACTCAAGTATATCTTCTAATAGTTTTGTTGGTCCAGTTGGGTTATATCCTTTTCTACGTAGACGAGCTACTTCAAGCTTAACTCCACACTCAGGGCAATAATCATCTTTAATACTCTCTTCTTCTATGAGGTTCTTACAAGAGGGACATTTTATGATTGCTAGATTTTTTTGAGCATTAAATGCATCAAGAGCTTCTCTTAAATAAAAAAATGGAAGAGAAAATCCTAAGTTGTTGGCGTTTTGGATGATAAAGGTATTTACACCTGTAACTTCGCCACTGGCATTTAGAAGAGGGCCACCACTGTTTCCAGGATTGATCGCCGCGTCTATCTGGATGTACTCCAAATCGCCTTGAAGGCGCGAAGCGCGAGAGACTATGCCTTCGGTTGCCGTATAGTTCAGACCGTAAGGGTGTCCGATGGCTATGGTAGTGTCTCCATCCTCGACATTTTCATTTGCCAAAGTGAGAGGGTTCTTCGGTTTAAGAAATTCATACTCTATAAACGCCAAGTCGTAGTAGGGGTCGTCATAGACTACTTTCGCTATGGTTCTTGGAACTTTTTTTGCGCTTATGACAACCTCTTTTAACCCTCCTATAACATGCGAGTTTGTAATGATAAGGTTATCGATAATAAAGCCCGTACCAGTTCCATAAGGAGTCATTATCTGCATAATGTTCTCTATATAAGTCTCTAAAATCAGTTGAGTATTCATAGTTTAGAGCTCCTCAAAGTCTAAATTTTTTAGCATGTTGTAGTAGGAGTTACTAAAATCATTCATTGAGTTAAAGTTTAAATCATCGCTAAATATAACAAGGGACTTATACTTCTCTTGATTTTGAGATACGACGTCTTGAATTTTTGAGATGATAGCTCTTTTTGAAAAACTCTGCTTCTCTTCATCATAAAGTGTACCACAATCGATAGAGGTAAAGAAAGGGGAGTTTTGTATCTGTACAAGTAAATGCAGTAACTCTCTAAGAACAGGATTTACCCCATAGTTATAAAGAGAGTAAAACGCTATGTATCTGTATATAGTAGGAATAATTTGCGGGTATCTATTGTTTTTGTACCATTTTACTTTATTTATAGACTCACTAATAAAAGTAACTAGGTCCTCATAAGATGTTTTTTCTATAGGGTTAAAAGTGTATTTTGCACTATAGAAGTTAGAGCTAAACTCCTCAAAGGTAAGCTGTTTTAACTCTTGAACATATTTTCTTAACTCATCATTTTTTGCTTCAATAGTGCCATTTTCATCACTAAAATAAGCCTGAATTTTCTTAGAGAGTTTATGATAGATTTTGTATTTTGGAACAAGTATGTAGTCAAACTTTAAGAGTATCTCCAAGTACAAAAAAGCTTGCATGCCAGCGTTGTCGTTTGATGGAAGCGTAAGCGCTTTACTCTCCAACTCTGCAATCGCCGTTTGTAGATAGTTATACTTTATCTCTAACTCACTCTCTTGGAGAGGAGTTATATGCTGAGTCTCTTCTAGTGGTATATCTCGAAACTCACTCACAATATGTTCTTTATCAAAGTCTGCGTTTAAAGCGAGTTCTCTGAGTGGAAAAAAGATTTTTTGTGGAGAGAGAGTGATGTTGTCAAGATAGAGCTTGAGTTTTACATGGTTCTCATCCGTAAAATAGTTTGTATAAGTAAGTTGGTAGTTTCTCTCTAGTATGTAGCGTTTGAGGGCTACCGAAGCGTTCTCGTTTTTTACAAGCGTCACTTCGGCTTGAAGGGTCTCTTCCGTAATGACGCCCACTATTTTAGCGCTTCCTTGATAGATGCTAAAGAGAAGCTTCTCTGTCGTTCGCTCAAGAAGAACGTTTTCATTGGAGACGTTATCGGTAAAGTTGAGTAGGGATGAGAAAAAGTACTCATAAGCGTCTAAAATATCTCTGTTCTCAAAAGCTTTGTAAGAGTTGTTAAAAAGCTCCTCTTCATCGGGGTTGATCGTCGCGTTTATGCCTCTACCAAAACTGATTTGACAGGGTGAAGTTGTTTGGAAAAAATTGAGCCAGCTCATAGACCTACTTTCATTATTTATTTTCTATTTTAAAAGTAGGTATATTAGCATAAAATTAAGAAACGTCATGAGTGTAAAGGCTCTTTTATAGAAGATATGTGGGGATTTTACTATAAGTGGAGCGTTCTTTATAAAGTATGGTTTTACTTTGTTTGGATGAGAGAGCTCATAATTCATCTCAGAGTAGTGCGAGTAGCGTTGTTCTTTGTCTATGGCGATGGAGCGGAGTATGACGCTATCGAGCCAAGCGGGGATGTTCTTGTTGTAAAAACTTGGTGGTTTGGCCTCTTTAAACGTTGGGTTTTGAAAAGGCTCTATCTCTCCATAAGGGTACTTGGAAGTAAACGCCAAGT
>JAYEJR010000167.1:0-6581 GCA_034660715.1 Campylobacterota bacterium
CTATTTATTACTAAAAATTTCAAATAGATTCTAATCGTATAATAGAATCCATATGCCTAAACTTACTCCAACTAAACAGAGTAGTAAATGTTGCCATAATGTCACATCATCACTGTAATCAAAAATATTCTATCCTTTGGTGTTGAACTATATTGCCAAGCATGAATAGGTATAAGTTTTATAACAACCATCAAATAAAATATATTAATAATTAAAACAATGCTTCCAAATACTATAACCAAACTTTTAGTTCACTTACAGATATTTTTTTGCTTGATGTAAGTGATACTCATACCATTCTCGGCTGTAAAAATAATCTCTTTTTGAAGCATCCCATTGAGTTCCTACTTTTTTTATAACATATGCAAAAGCTTTATAATCTTTAGCATCCATTGCTAAATATCCATACCTATGAAGTAGATGTGTTGATTCTCCATATTTATCTGCAAGGTCTTTGAACCCTTTTTGAGTTAACTTCCAAGAAAATCCTTGTTTTGAATAAAGGTAACTTGAAGACCTTGAATGCTGATATGCCAACAAAAAGTAAATACCATCGCCATCCACTTTACTAGTTATATTAGCCGATACATCAAAAAACTCACGAACCTCATTATGGGAGCCAAACCATTGAGCTTTAAGAAAATCAGCAAAGGTAAAATAAATTGGATAGTAACTTGGCTCTATTTTATAGCATTCGTTGAAAATATTCATTGCGAGTTTTTTATCATTACGATAAGTAAATGCTAATTTTGCTTTTACATGTAACAATTCTGGATCAATTGGTCCTATTTTTTCGGCAATTAGAATGGCATCCCAAGCTTTCTTTAAATGATTTCTAAATTCCTTTAAGAGACTAACAGAAGTTTTATCAACATATTCCCCTCCTCGTATCTCCCATGCTCGTGCATATAATGCTCTAGCTTGAACAATGTATGGCATATTTGATTTAGGTGAAATATCTTTCCATTCTTCACAAAAATCTAAAATGGCAGGAATTGATGATTGGGCATAGCCAATAGCATTGTAAAACCGATTTATTCCCCATGCAGATGACTTAAAACGTAATTCTTTTAGTCGAATCTCTTGACCACGTTTTTCTATTGCTTTAAATTCTTTACTTAAGACTGACTGCCTCAACTCTTGATTCAAATCTGCAAAAAAATTCCAACGTAAAGTGGACCTATCAAACTCTTTTACTAAAACACCTTCATTGAAGTATATTTTATCTTTAGGAAGGTCTGCAGACAGTTGAATCAGTTTATTATAATCTCCAAAGAGGGATAAGGATAGTATAAATAAAGTAATTAATAGTTTTATCATGTTGTTTTTCCTTTTTTCATTTAGTAGAACTCTTGATTTAAGGACCTCTGAGTTGTTGGGCCGTAGTATCTTGCTCTTTAGTAGTAAAGCTTCTTCATCGTTTAACTCTCTACCTGCGTAAGCATAAGGGTTTGGAATGTCCTATATTTATTATGAAAAATATTTCGGTACAAAGTAAAAGCACCTAATAAAATAAAAACTAAAGTAATAATTTTATGTGTATATATGTATGACTAATCAATGGGAATACCATACAAAACACTTTTTGGATGAAGGTAGAATTGTGTTCCAGTTAAAATCCATATAATTCCGAAAAGCTTACCTCCGTCCATTATTGCTCATCTTGTATTCTTATGTATGTATTATACTGGAATATCCTCAATAAACTAAACAATTTACTAAACCTGTAGTTTAAAAAACTTTATAAAAGTAGCCCTTTCCAAAAGTACTCAGCTATCATTACGATAAAAAAGATTCCTAACAGGTTTAAAACTATTCCATAACGAATCATATCTTTCACATTTACAACCCCACTACTCATAGCTATGGCATTTGGAGGGGTAGCGATAGGAAGCATGAAAGCATAACTAGCACATAGAGTAGCGACTATCATAAACAGAGTGGTATTTATACCTGACTGCTCAGCTACGGAGTATATAACTGGTAGCATGATGGATATCAGTGCGGTGTTTGAAGTTATCTCGGTTGTAAAGGTTACAAGCAGTGCTATAGAGAAAAGTATCAATATAGGAGGCAGCTCCGTTATGACCAATAGGTATGAAGCAACATCATCAGCAAGTCCAGTTGCACTAAATGCTTTTGCTATAGAAAAACCAGCACCAAACAAAAACATGATTCTATAAGGAATCTTACCTTTGTCATCCATCCAGTTAAGTATGTTAAATGGGGGTATAAACATAAGTAGACCTGCACCTAAGAGAATACCCGCTTCACTCAACCCCAATCCATTCCAGTATGGTTTTATGGGGGCATTTACAAGTAGGAGAAGAACTAAAGCACCTAAAACATACAGCACTTTCTTTTGCTCTAATGATAATGCAGATTTTTGTTTCTCTCTTGATATAGGAGTGTTTTTAAGACCTATGCTCAGTAGAGAACTTACAGCTATCATCATTACAAAAGCGAGTGGTGCAACCATCCACATCCACTGAAAAAAAGGAATGAGTTCCATTCCCTTATCATGCATGATACCCATCAGTATAAGATTTGGTGGCGTACCTATAGGTGTAAGTATCCCACCTACACTGGCTCCATAAGCGATGGCCAGAGCAAACCTCATCTTTAACTTAGCATCCTCTGTTATAAAGAGTGCTATTGAGATAAGTAGTAGGGTTGTTGTTGTGTTTGAGAGAATCGAGCTGAGTAGTCCTGATGTCAAAGCAAGAGAAAATATCATTCCTCTTGGTGTATCAGGAAAAAGCGAGAGTATTTTATCGGCTATGTATTTATGCAGATGGCTTTTCTCAACTGCTATAGCTAACATAAACCCACCTAAAAAAAGATAGATAATAGGGTGTGCATAGTTTACAGTGGTTGCTTTTGTCGTAAGTATCTCAAATGATGGAAAAAGTATGATAGGAAGAAGTGAGACAACAGCTAAAGGCAAGCCCTCATTCGTCCAAAGAGTCACAAGAAAGGCGATGATTCCTAACAAAGAGGCTTGTGTTAGAGTAAAGATCATAGATGAAAGTGCAAATACACTCAACCCTAACAAAAAACCAAAACCTATCTTTATAAATTGCTCTTTATGTTCTGTCATGCTTCATCCCGATATCTAAGTTATGTAAGAAGTCTATTATATAAAAACAAGTTATAAAAGCAAATATAATCGGTGTTATAATGATAGATATCTATATAAAGGTTCCATCATGAGTGTTTATGCACCTCTTATCGAGCAGGTTTTAAGTGAATCGCAAAAAGTTGTTTTGGGCAAGGAGCTTCAAGTCAAACTCTCCTTAGCAGCTTTTATCTCTGGTTCACATCTTTTGATCGAAGATATCCCAGGTATGGGAAAAACGACACTTGCTAAAACACTTGCAAAGGTTTTAGGTCTTAGTTATTCTCGTATACAGTTTACAAACGACCTTCTTCCCTCAGACATTTTGGGTGTGAACTTTTACAACACTAAAGAGGCTACTTTTAGTTTTAAAAAAGGAGCTATTTTTTCTCAGTTTCTTTTAGCAGATGAGATAAACCGTGCATCTTCAAAAACACAAAGTGCTCTACTAGAAGCTATGGAAGAAAAACAGATAAGTATAGATGGTGCGACATATAAACTTCCAAAACCTTTTTTTGTCATAGCAACTAAGAATCCTTTTGAAGAGGTTGGAACTTATGAGCTTCCCTCTTCTCAGTTAGACAGGTTTGGAGTCTCTATCTCTTTGGGCTATCCCAGCCATGACGCAGAACGAGAGTTACTCACTGCTACTAAAAAAATAGACACTAACTCTTTAAAGTCATTAAATGAAGAAGAGTCTACAACACTACAAAACGCCACGGATGAAGTATTTGTCTCTGAGGAGATTCTAACACTTGTTCAAGAGATACTGGCCTTTACAAGAGAGAGTGACCTTTATGTAACTGGTCTCTCAACTAGAGCAGCTCTAAACATCTTAAAGATTTCAAAAGCTTGGGCGACTATAGAACTTCGTGACTATGTTGTTCCCAATGATATTTTAGAGATTCTGCCTCACATCATAAAACACAGACTAAAAGCTAAGGGCAGTACTAAAACGCCACAAGAGATAAGAGATGAAATCGTTCAGAACATACATATCGATACTTAAGGTAGTAAAGAACAAACCAACCAAGTACTTTCTCTATCTTGTCTTAATCATTGTAGCCCTTTTCATGCAAGCATATATGCATAACTACAACATCGTCTATATCATGATGTTTTTTCTTGTAGGTATAGCTGGAGCTTCATCTCTTTATGGCGTTTTAAACCTCTACCATATAAAAGTCAAACTACTTTCTCATGAGCGTTTTTTTGCTCTAACTCCCTCTTTTTATACTCTATCACTTATAAACGACTCTTCTCACAGTGCTTACGATATCTCTATAACTTCTTTAGATGAAGTTCATAACATCAAGTCTATAAATGCTCAGGAGAGTAGGACACTCAGAGTTCGGACAGATTTTCAACAAAGAGGAAGTAGTAAACTTCCAGATATCAAACTTAGCTCTATTTTCCCTCTTCCACATGAGATAAAGTTCAAAGATATAAATCTCAAGGAGTCTCTTGTTGTCTATGCACAGCCTAAAGGTATCTCTCTTTTTAGTATCTACAACAGAGATAGTTCATTAAATGGAGAGATGGATGAGTTCGATGGACTACGAGACTTTATACAAGGAGAGAGTATCTCTTACATTCACTGGGCCTCTTTAGCAAAAGATGAAACACTTAAAAGTAAAACATTTCTTTTTGAGGATGAACAAAAGACACTGCACTTTAACTTCGATACTCTAAAGGGAGAAGTAGAAGAGAAACTCAGTCAGTTAACTCTTTGGGTTTTAGAGTGTGAAAAGTATAACTTAGCGTTTACTCTCGATATAAATGCCAAGATACTTGATTCAAAGGAGCAAAGCATTGATGAAATACTTACAACTATTGCTTCATACTAAAGCACCTACAAATGCTAGGCTTTTAGATATAGCCATAGTTTTGTCAATAATTCCTCATCTTTTTGTAGCAAAATTCTTTATGTTACTCTATATAGCTATAGCTCTTGTGATGATACTCAAGGGAAGTTCTAAACAGTATATTCTTATGCCTTTAGGTCTTATACTCATCACACTTTCATTCTTTACATCCTATAACTTTTCAGACTTCTCTAGAATGCAGTTTTTTGTCTCTCTTGTTAGCTCCCTACTTATCTTTGCAGTCACTTTACAAAAACTAACAAATGTAATAAACATCTATCTAAAAGTCTCACCTATACTCCTTATGGTTCTCTCCTTTTTCTTCTATAACTCTATCTTTATGCTTTTTTACTCTATAGCTACACTCTTTGTCTTTACACTACTTTATGTCTGGAGTAAGATGGATGCTAAACTTATCGATGTTTTAAGATTCACAGCAAAACTCTTTGTCCTCTCTCTTCCTCTTGTAACGATTCTGTTCTTAGTATTTCCTCGTATATCTATAGAGAAAACTGACTTTGGTTTTCGAGCTGATAAGTATGTTGATAGTGGCTACGATGGAGAGATGAAAGTCAGTTCAAACGCCATCAGACTCTCAAATAAAATAGTAATGGAAGTTCTATTTAAAGATAGAAACATCTCAGATTCACAGCTCTACTTTAGAGGTTCTACTCTCACAAAACAACAAGGCTTAGAGTGGGTAAAAGACCCATCCTTAAATACCAGTGATATACTCTCATCGGTAAAGAATATCAAAGAGTATGAAGCCACTATATACCCTCATGCTAAAAACTGGGTCTACTCTCTAGACATACCTTTAACTCTTCCAAAAAAAGTAACTAGAAACAGTGACTATACTCTTAGCTCACAAAAGCCTCTTTATGAAAAGAAAAAGTTCATTTTAAAATCTGCACTCACTTATAAACTCTTCTCAAACGACTTAAGAGGAACTCTAGTTATAGACAAAGAAAAGGATGAGCAGACATATAGTTCTCTTGAGTTTATACGAGAGCAAAACATCTCTCTTAAAACAAAAGCCGATGCCCTATTAGAGTTTTTTCAAGATCAGAACCTCTCCTATACTCTCAAACCAGAGGGAACTGACCTAGATGACTTTACAGACTCTTTTTTACACGTGAGTAAAAATGGATACTGTGTTCATTTTGCATCGGCGTTTGCTTCAAGTGCGCGTATGTTAGGGATACCCTCTCGAGTTGTTACAGGTTTTAAAGCAGATAAGAACAACATGATAAACAACTACCTTTTAGTCAAAGCTTCTGATGCTCATGCTTGGGTTGAACTCTACTTCAAAAAAGAGGGATGGGTACGCTACGAGCCCACATCAACTGCAAGTGCTAACTTAATGCCACTCAATGCCCAAGTAAACGCCAACATACTCACAAAGACTTACTTTACAAAAGTAAATCACTACTTTTTATACTCTAAGTACATGATAAACAACTGGATTCTTGACTATAACCGTGTGAAGCAGATGGAAATTCTAAACAAACTTTTAAATGATACTCTCTATCTATTGAAGTTTATCTTTGCTCTTATTTTATTGATAGCTATTACGTATATCATTTTTATAAGTATTA
>JAYEJR010000168.1:0-6535 GCA_034660715.1 Campylobacterota bacterium
TCTTCAAGAGCAGGAGCAAATAGTTTTGAAACTACTGCCATTTGCCAGTAAGGAGACTCTACAACTAAAGCAACTGAAGCTTCAGGTACTTCACTTGCATTTTTTTCATCTACGATAATAGCACCTGCGTTTGAAGTACTAATTTCTTTTACATACTTAGAGTTAGCGACAAAAGAGAGTTCTGATGAACTTGCATCACTTAGTGTGTTCATAGAAGTAATTTCTATATCACTTCCACTAAACTCAGCACCAATTAGTTCTGCAATTTCACTTAACTTCATTTAGTTATCTCTCAAGTGCTACAGCACCACTTCTTACTATCTCTTTTGGATTGTAACGTTTGATAGCTTCTAGGAAATGACCAACACGTTTAGGCTCATCTGCAACCATAGCGATGATCATGTTCTCACCTGAGTTTACTATTTTTCCATTGTAAGCTTCACATAGAACACTGATCTCAGTTAAACTCTCAGTGATAGGAAACTTAATAAGAGCCATCTCTTTTTCAACTAAATCAGCATGCTCATAAACGCGAAGAACTGGAATAAGTTTATGAAGTTGCTTAGTAATCTGCTCTATAACACGAACAGAACCTGCAGTAACTATAGTTAAACGCGAGTACTTACTATCTGGAATAGGAGCAACTGTTAAAGATGTGATGTTATAACCACGTCCAGAGAAAAGGTTAGTGATACGTGAAAGTACACTTGCCTCATTAACAACGATAACTGAAACTACTCTTCTTTCACTATTTTCACTGTTTGCAGTCATTATTTTGTCTCCTTTTTCTCTAATAGCATCATGTTAAAAAGACTACCACCTGATGGTACCATCGGCATAACATTCTCAAATCTTTCAACGATTACTTCGATGAAAGCAACTACATTTTTCTCAACTGCATCTTTAAGAGCAGCATCGAATTCTTCTTTAGTCTTAACTCTATATCCTATTCCACCGAAAGCTTCAGAGAGCTTCACGAAATCTGGCTGTACTGTTAAGTCAGTTTCTGAGTGGCGTTTATCATAGAAAAGTGTCTGCCACTGACGAACCATACCAAGGAAATTATTATTCAAAATAATATTTACAACCGGTATCTTTTTCTCAACCGCAGTCATCAGTTCCTGAACATTCATAAGAATAGAACCATCACCTGTGAAGTTGATAGAAGTTTTATCTGGAGCTGCAGCTTTTACACCTATAGCTGCTGGAAAACCAAAGCCCATAGTTCCAAGACCACCAGAACTTATGAATTGACGAGGACGGCTAAATGGATAGAACTGTGCAGCCCACATCTGATGCTGACCAACATCTGTAGAAATATTCGCATCGTCACCTAGAAGTTCACCAACGCGCGAAACAACCCACTGAGGTTTAAGTCTCTCAGAATCTTCATGGAAAGTAAGAGGATGAAGTTCTGCAAAGTTACTTATAGTCTCTCTCCAAGACTCATAACTTTGACTATCTATCTTCTCAACTTGCTTAAGCATATCAGTTACAACATTTTTAAGATCTCCAACGATTGGATAATCAGCGTTTACAAGTTTAGAAATAGAAGCAGGATCAATATCAACATGAATAACGTCCGCGTTTTTAGCAAACTCAGAAAGTTTACCAGTTACGCGGTCATCAAATCTAGCACCAAGACCGATAACTAAATCAGTTTCACTCATAGCCATGTTTGAAGAGTATGAACCGTGCATACCTAACATACCAACAAGAAGCTCATCATCATGTGAAAGAACGCCACGAGCCATAAAAGTTTCAACTGCAGGAATACCCGTCTTTTGAACAAACTCTCTTACTTCATCAGCCGCGTTTGAATTGATAACGCCACCACCAAGATAAAAAAGTGGACGTTTAGCGTTTGCTATAGCTTCCATCGCTTTTTTAATCTGACGAGGATTCCCTTTTACATGCGGTTTATATGTTTCAAGCTCAACTTCAATGTCGTAGTTATACTCAGCTATCTGAGCAGTAACATCCTTAGGAATATCAACATGAACAGGACCTGGGCGCCCAGAACGAGCGATATAAAAAGCCTCTTTAAGTATACGCGGCAAATCAGCCGCATCTGTTACAAGGTAGTTATGTTTTGTACAAGGACGACTTATACCAATAGCATCTATCTCTTGAAAACCATCTGTACCGATAAGACTCATAGGAACCTGACCAGATACAACAACCATAGGGATAGAATCCATATAAGCGTCTGCTAAACCAGTTACGGCGTTTGTAAAACCTGGACCTGAAGTAATCATCGCCACACCGACTTTACCACTAGCTTTTGCATAACCCTCAGCTGCATGTACTGACGCTTGTTCGTGGCGATTTAGTATATGTTTAAAGCCATCTTGTTTGTATATCTCATCATAGACATTCATAATAGCTCCGCCGGGGTAGCCAAATACTGTGTCTACTCCCTCTGCGATAAAGGCTTCTATAACCATTTGTGCGCCGCTTATTTGCATGAAAAGTCTCCTATATAAAAATTATAATTTTTGAAAATTTGGTGATTATACTTGAAATTAGCTATATTTAAGGTTAAAAGAGGAAGTGATCTTAGAGTGATAGATTAGTCTAAGATTGACTCAACGACCATGGAAGGACGCCACATACTCATAGAGCCTTCAGGTAGGTGTTCAAGCGTTAATTTAGATGATGGGTATTTTTCTTTAAAAAGTGTATAAAAGTGTTCTATATTGTCTTGAACTCCAAAGTTTAAAACGAAATTTTTGATGCCATTTTCTATACTATGCTGAGCAGTATTGCTTCTAGCTTTATCTTCTAACTGAACCATATAACACCATGCATACACTGTTGCAATTGCAGCTGATTTTGAGCTAATTTTCATAAATGCTGAGAGTGCTTTGGTCACACCTTGTGAATCACCTTCAACAGCAAAAGAGTTTGCATTTTTTTGAGCTTCGAGCCAATTTTCTTGTAACACCTGACCTTCTGGAGTATCTTCTAAAGACTCCGAGATAGCCATCATATTGTATGCACTTATTGTATCTTCTTCTTTTATGGCATTGAAGAACTTCTGCTTAGTTTCTATCTCTACTAAAAGCTCTTTTACTTCATCTTTATAGTCTTCAAAAACAGACAGTATTCTCAACATTTTAACAGCAGAATGAGTATCATCACTCTGCATCAACTTTTGTGACTTGATATAAAGAGTATCTGCATACTTCATCAAGATGTTATACTCTGGTAACTCTTTTAAAAAGTTATGTTGCTTAATCAACTCAAAACAGACAGCAAAATCTTTTTGCCCAATAGCTACTCTAAATCGCTTGTAAACTTTTGCCTTAGTTAAAAGTTCTTGAACAAGCTTAGTTTTACTACTAATCCCTCTATATGGTGCAAATATCTCTTTTGCTTTTTCTATACCTTTTGGATCCAGCACATACTTTTGAGCTTGAAGAAAAACTTTTTTCCATCTCTCTTCTAAACTATGATAAAGTTTAGTATCTTTATATATAGGAAACTGATTCGCAAGTCCATAGGCTAGTGGAAGTTTACCTTGTGTAGCAAATGCCTTAAACTTATCAAACTCTGCATAATCAGTAAGAACTTTTTGCATTACTTTGTTTTTTGAGGGCATATTTTTAAATGCATTAAAAAGAAGAATGGCTTTTTTCTTATCACCTTTTTCTAGGGCAAGTTTGGCTTTTACTAAAGTTCTCTCCCATAGGTTTGCCACTAAAGAAAAAATCTCAGTATACGCTAAAATAGGGTTTTCATCTTTTAAGAGTTGAATATCATCAAACCTCTTCTCTTTTAAGAGGTCAGATATTTTACTTACGCCTTCATAAATATCATACATCATTAAAAACCCATCTTCTGTTCCAACGATAAGCATATCTTTCTCTTTATCAAACTCTAAAGCAGTTATAGGAGATGAAATTTTGATGTACTTTGGAGATAAAAGTTCATAAGTTTTTAGATCATATACAAGTATATACCCAAGAGCTGTTCCTAAAAAGAGAAACTGATCATCTTTACTTGTAGTAACATGCGTAACATCATCATGAATACCCTGTAATCGTTCAATGATTTTTCCAGTATAAATATTCCAAATGATTGCTGAAGAATTTTTATCGATACTTATAAGTCTGTTGTGTGCAAGAAAGCGTAGTTTCATAATCGGTGCGGCATGAGCTCTGAGTTTATCTTTTGGAGACATAGTTACAAGGGAGAAGATTGAAATCTTTCTATCATATGAAGCAGTCGCCACCCAGTTGCCATTTTCACTGAAGGCTATATCATTTACAGTATCTACATGAACAGGAAGAGTAAACACGAGTTGACCACTTTTGATATCGATAGCAAATGTTTTTCCATCATCACCACATGAGAACATATATCGGTTGAGGGGATCTATACCAACGGTAGATGCTTCACCATGATGTCTGTCAACTTCAGCTATTAACTTTTTACTCTTTGCACTGTAGAGTCGAGACTCTTTACAACTGCTAGTTAAGCTTGCAAAATAATCTCCATCATTACTAAAAGAAACAACATGTGATTTATATCTTTGATGATGAATGTTGACTTTAAAACCATCAAGAGTACTAAAGTCATCTCTGTTTAAGTACCTTATCGTTGTCTCATTATCAACAACAAGTAATCTCCCATCATTAAGTATCTTGAGTAAGACAATCGGTTTCTTAAAAGCTTTATTTTGTACTATTTCCACAACTACTACTCCCTTAAATAACCCTCTTTTCTTAATACAGAACTAATCTCTTCTTGATGTTCTTTACCTTTTGTCTCCATATGAACAGTAACATTAGCATCACCATAATCAAGTGAGACCGATGTTCTATCATAAGCTATATGTACGATGTTAGCATTTAGCTCTTGGAGTATCTCTGTAAAACGCATTAAAGAGCCTGGTTTATCTACTAAAGTAACAGTTAGTTTCATTTTACGATGAGATTTGAGTAAACCTTTTTCGATGATAACCGAAAGAAGCGTTACATCCATATTTCCACCACTCAGAACTAGAGCAATTTTTTTATCTTTAACACTTCCTAGTTTTTTATGTAAAAGAGCTGCCACACCAACTGCACCTGCACCTTCAACAACAAGCTTCTGCTTCTCTAAAAGAAACAAAATTGCACTTGCAATCTCTTCATCATCTACACAAACAACTCTATCAACTGACTCTAGTGCATAAGCTAAAGTAACCTCTGATGTATCACGAACAGCAATGCCATCTGCAATCGTTCTTACACTGAGACTATCAACAGCAGTTTTTTTCTCATAAGAATTTTTAAATGCCGGTGCACCACTTGCACTGATACCTATAACTTCTATGTTTGGATTTATCTCTTTAATAGCTGTTGCCATTCCAGCGATAAGTCCTCCACCACCAATAGGTATAACGATAGAGTCTAGCTCCTTACACTGTTCTAGTATCTCTAAAGCGACTGTACCTTGCCCGGCTATAACTTCTTCATCTTCAAATGGATGTACAAAAGTTAAAGAGTTCTCTTGTCCATATGTTGTAGCATAAGCATATGCTTCATCATAGTTGCTACCATGAAGGATAACTTCTGCACCAAAGTACTTCACACCGTTTACTTTTGTAAGTGGTGTTGACTCAGGCATAACGATAACTGCTCTTGCATCAAACTTTGAAGCAGAGAGGGCTACACCTTGAGCATGATTACCAGCACTTGCAGCTATAACACCGCAAGCTCTCTGCTCAGCACTAAGTGATGCTACTTTGTTATAAGCACCACGAATTTTAAAAGCACCTGTTACTTGTAAGTTCTCTTTTTTGAGGTAAACATCAGCATCTGATATCTCACTTAAGTATGGTGCATATGCTAGTGGCGTTTGAACAACAACGTCTTTTATACGCTCACATGCCTCATTGATTTTTTCTAAATTTAACAATCATTACTCTCTTATAGACTTCTATGCTCTACCATAGAACAGAAGTTTTGAACAACTTTCATTCCTGCGTTTTCAGCTTTTTGCGCCGCAGCATTATTCACTATACCTTTTTGAGACCAGAAAACTTTTACGTTTCCTTTTTCTATACATGCATCTGCTATAGGGTCAAGAGCAGCAGGCTTTCTAAATATGTTTACCATATCTATATCAAATGGAATCTCTAAAAGTGAACGGTATACTTTTTCACCTAGAATAGTCTCTTCTTTTGGATAAACTGGAACAATTGTATATCCAGCAGCTTGTAGGTATTTAGCCACTTTGTTAGAGTCTTTAGACTCATCAGGTGAAAGTCCTAAAACTGCAATTGTTTTTACTGAATCAAATATCTCTTTTATCTCTTGTTTGTTTGAGTTTACACTTGGAAATTCACACTCCATAATAGTTCCTTTTAAATTATATTAATTATTATTAAAATGATTATATCGAAATTATTAAAAATTTTTGATGAGTTTAAAATGTCGCTCTATATTTTCAAAACTATGATTACCACCCTCTTCGACTATATGAGTGGCGTTTGGAAGTTTTTTGAGCGCTTCTTTGTAGTCTAAGCTCTCATCGCCCGTTTGTA
>JAYEJR010000169.1:0-6473 GCA_034660715.1 Campylobacterota bacterium
TCGTTCTTAACGGTACTGAGCTTGGTGGTGGATCGATTCGTATTCATAAAGAAGAGGTTCAAGAAGAGGTATTTAAACTTCTTGGTATCGAAGAGGAAGAAGCTCAAGAGAAGTTTGGTTTCTTACTCGATGCTCTTAAGTTTGGTGCGCCTCCACACGGTGGATTTGCTCTTGGTTTTGACAGACTTATCATGCTTATCACTCAAAAAGCAAGTATCCGTGATGTTATAGCTTTCCCTAAAACGCAAAAAGCTTCTTGTGTACTTACAAAAGCTCCAAGTAGTGTTGATAACACTCAACTTCGTGACTTACATATTCGTCTTAGAGAACAGACCAAATAGTAATGAAAAAATTATTTTTAATTATCGGAGCACCAGGCTCCGGTAAGACTACAGATGCTGAACTCATAGCAGAGAAAAATGAAAATATTTCACACTACTCTACTGGTGACATGCTTCGAGAAGAAGTGGCTAGTGGTAGTGAACTTGGTAAAGAGATTAATGGCTTTATCTCTAAGGGACTTATCGTTCCTATTAACATTGCCATTACAACTATTACCAATGCAATCAAAAACGCGCCTGCTGATATAGTTATACTTGATGGCTACCCTAGAAGTATTGAGCAGATGGATGCCTTAGAAGAGTTTCTTACTACCGACTCAACTATAGAGCTTACAAATATAATTGAAGTTGACGTAAGTGAAGAGACAGCAAGAGATAGAGTTCTTGGTCGTGCTCGTGGTGCTGATGACAATACAGAAGTATTTGATAATCGTATGAGAGTTTACATAGAACCTCTTAAGGCTATTCAAGATTTCTATAACAGTAAAAATATTTTAAAAATTATTTCTGGGGAAGGAACAATCGAAGAGATTGTAACTGAGATGGAGAGTTTTATAAAGTCTAAAATCTAACTAAACTTACTCTTCAGCCATAAACGCCATATTATGGCGTTTATATTTTAATACTTAAGTAGCTCCTTATTTGAATGAGACCGCTTTAGTATTTATAAGATAGCGAATATATATTCTACTCTTCTTCTACGAATCCGAAGTCTTCTTCCTCTTCTTCACCACTTTTCTGAGCTTCTTTAATATCGTCTATTAACTCTTTACACTCATCTTCTTCAATATCGCCACTCTGAATGTCATCTAAAACATCTTGAAGGTCAGCTTTAAACTCACGAAGCTCTTCTATCTCTTCTTTAGCATCTTCTGTTGCTTCTTTATTATCTGCTATCTCTTCAAATATTGCGTCTAACGACTCATCTATATCTGGAATTACAGTCTCTGTTATTAACTTTTCTAACTCTTGTGCATATGACATAAGTATATTCTCCTATTTATTTTTGAAATGATACTATAAATAATAATACCAACAGCTTAGTTCAACTATAATCTCTCAATCAAAAAACTAAAAAAAACAAAAAGAATGGAGATTAGCTTGAAAATCATACTATCAATATTAGCAGTTACTATATCAATAAATGCATATGAAGGTTGTTCAAACACAAAGAGAGATGCATTAATGGAGTTAAGTGGAAATATAAAATCCACTGTTAAAACTAGCTTTGATCAAAATATTACAGTTGAGAACAATGATGAAAGTGTTGAAACAAAAATTTCTTCTTATATCAATGCGTCTACAAACCTTTCACTTGTTAATATACAATATAAAAGAAAAAGCAGTGACCTAGTCTGTGCCTCTGTTAATAAAAAAGATCAAGTTGAAAACACTCAAAAACTTTTAGACAAAGCTCTTCTCTTTGAAGAGAAAAATTTACCAAATAACATTAATGAAAAAATTAATAAACTTGATAACTGGATTAAGGATATAGAAGAACTTACCTTTTTAATGGGAGCTTTTCTAGAAGACACAACTAAACAACAAGAAGTATTAAATAAAAAAGAGAAAAGGTTTAAAGACTTATATTATGAAAGCCTTGCTAAATCGAACTCCTTAGTATGGAGAAGTTGTGAAGAGACACAAGAGGATGCAATAAAATCACTGAATAAAAAACTATTTAAAAACCAAAGTAAAAAAGACAAAAAAGGGTTTTTCAGTTCTTTGTTTAGTAGTGATGAAGATTTACTGATTGAACTATTTGATAAGCAAATTAATTATACTAAGACAAAGAAGGAAACTTGTGCTTTTATTAAAAAAGATGAACTCTTAACAATTGCATTAAAAATGAATGCAGATGTTCAAAGGTTTAATACTTCAGTTTTAGACAAAGACCCTAAACAGCGTTTTGAGCAAATCAGTAACTACTTAGAGCATTTAAATGTTACTAAGGCAATGATTGCTCTTTACCCAAAGACTTTTGATAAATCAAATTTTTCTAAAATCACCTCAGTGAAAAATCAACTTCAAAATATACAAAAAACAACTTATCCTCAATTTATTCAGTTTCATATAAAAGCAGAAAATAGTCTTGTTATAAAACTTGACGGTAAGGTTATAAACAACAATGTTAAGTATTATGTTATACACGGGGACCATAGCTATAGTATTACAGCAAAAGACAGATGCCCTATTAAAGGCAGTGTGAATCTTGATTTTAAAGAAGATGAAATAGTCTCAGATGATTTCGAAGATAAGAAGTACCCTACTGTACTTTTTATAACTGACAAATCACCTAATATCTTCGTAGATGGTCAGATGGTAAAAGCTAATATTATTACTCCTATTAAAAAGTGCGATGGAGAAGTAAGATACATAGTGAAATTTGCAGGACAGAGTAGAGACGGAGAGATATCTTTGTCTGCAAACAACTCAGAGACTATAGAACTCAACTTTTTAACATCCCAAGAGTTGGATATATTCAATGATGCAAAAACAAAAAAATTCACTACAACAAGTGGAGCAAAATTCTCTGAGTCACTAACATCTTTAGCAAGTGAAAGTTTCATATTTTTACTCGAAGAGAGTACGGAACATGGAAAGGTTATACTACACGAAAAAGGTAGTTTTAAATATATCTCTGATGAAAACTTTGTAGGACTTGATAACTTTGAGTATGTAATAAAGTCAAATGGAAAAACAAGTGCTCCTAAGGTCGTTAATATCACTGTAATAAATTCTACTGCCCCTAAGGCGATACAAGAGAAGAAGGTAGAACTAGAAGATACAAATACTACAGAAAATGAAGTCACACCTGTCATAGAAGAAGAAAAGAAAGTAAAAACTCAATCAGGTGAAGCAGATGAAGAGAGATACCAAAAATTTAAAACATATGTTGATTCAATGCCTTTTGACAAAGAAAAAATTCAAAAGCTTCAAGAAAAATACCCAAGTCTATTTAACAGACTACTAAAAGAGAAAACAGGAAACTAACATGAACTTTTATGCTGTCATAATTGGCACTGAAATTTTAAACAATAGAAGGGAAGACAAACATTTTTCATTTCTCTCTTCAGAATTAGCAAAATATGGACATGAGCTGTTTGCATCTTTTATTATCAAGGATGATGTATCACTCATCACAAATACATATGAGATGATTAAAGCAGATGAGGATGCTGTTATATTCTCCTTTGGAGGTATAGGCTCGACTCCTGATGATTTAACTAGAAAAATATCGGCTAAAGTTTTTACAAGCTCTCCTCTTGTTACTCATAAACAGTTTTTAGCAGACATCATAGAAAGATTTGAGAACAAAGCATATCCTCATAGAATCCATATGGCAGACTTACCTCTAAACGCCAACCTCCTCTATAACCCTGTAAATAATATGTCTGGATACTCACTAAATAATCGATACTTTTTTGTTCCAGGTTTTCCCTCTATGGCTCATCCCATGATAGCAGCCGTCATTAAGACACATTTTTCTAAGTTTGATACTAAATACAGAAAAACACTACTCGCACATACTAGTGAAGAGACACTAATAACTCTTATGCAAACACTTCCAAGTAGCATAGAACTCTCTTGTCTACCGATGTTTGTAGATAATAAACCAAATGTAGAGCTATCACTTAGCGGTACAAATAAAGTAGATATTGAGTACTATTTTAAGATGTTTGAAGATGAGTTAAATAAGAAAAACATATACTATAACTAATATTTTTCAGATATATGCCGATTTATAATTAGTGAATAATCTTATAAATCAAGGAATTTAATCATGTTAGTTTGGTTATTGGTACTTTTATTGCTATTTACTCTTATATATGTTGTTTATCGACTAAATTTTATCGAAAAAGATGATTTAGAGAGTCATGAAGATGAACATCATTACACTTTTAAAATATAAGAGAGTAAAGACAAATGGCAATAACACTTAACAATCATGTTTTCAAAGGTCATCGTGCACTACTTGGTAGTAAATATGTAACATATGGAGAGCTCGAGCTTCCTCTTAGATATGATCTATTTTCATCTTCAAGTAGTGGATTTGACTGGGGTAATGGAGGCAAAGCATCTAAACAGTTAGCATTTTCAATGCTATGTCAATTAAGCGATGAAAAAACTGCACAAGAGCATAATGAAAAATTCACTCAAGAGATAATTAAAAACCTAAATAGCAGAGACTGGGTTCTCTCAGCTTCAGAAGTTTTAGACTGGATAGATCAAAACTGTGAAAAGCCAGTTATGCAAAAACTTGAGCCATTAGTTAAGGTGAGCAAGAAAGCAAAAAAAACTAAAAGTAATGTTGTAAAAGATATCTGTAAAGAGTTAAGCATTACACAAAAAAACCTTGCAGAAATCCTTGAAGTACCAGAAGGAACAGTTAGTTCATGGGCTGTTAAAAATGAGATACCTAGACTTGGTAAAAAAGCTATAGAATTTTATATACTTAATGTTAAAAATCAAAAAATTGTTGACAGCTACAGAAGCTTTAAAGAACTTCTTGAAGCTTCATAAAAAGGGATAGATTGAAACCAAAAGATGAAGTAACTAGAAGTCTCCTGATAGATAGACAAACCTGGGATGAGTCGATGAAGTACTCTCGTGATAGATATAAAATGAGTCTCAGTAAAGTAGTAGAAGCCCTTTTGCAAGAGTGGCTTACAAAAGAGAAGAGAAAACCCCTAGATAACTCCAACCAGGGTAAGTTTTTCGAATAAATAAAATATTTGTTTATAAATATATTAACTATTTATTTTAGATCAACCATCTACAAACTTTTATTAGTAGTTTTAATGTATAATTCCATCAATAAATTATTTAAGTGAGAATTACATGCAAATCATTGAAACAACAGATGCTTTTAAAGCACTAATAGAAGATATCAAAACAACTACAACTGGGTACAGAGACCCTTTGGCGTTTGGTATATGTAGAGTAGACCTTGGTCAACTGAATGTGGAAAAAACTCTTCAAGCAACTTATCCACTAATTAACTGGGATGAGAACTTCGGAAGTGCTGCAATTTTCGTTAGAGCATTAGAAGAGCAAGGTGTTAAAGTAGACTTTAGTGCTACAGAAGCTGTTTATACAGTAAACTTAGAGTTCTTAAAAGCTGCATTAGCTGCATTTACTCCATATTCTGATGAAGCTCATGGTGATGCTCATAAAAATATCCAAGTTATCTCTGCTTTATACTCTCAAATCATCTCTAACGGTTCTTTTGAAGGTGAGTTTAAAATCACTTTCATCTTTGAAGATGCTGCTTTAGAGAGTGTTGAAGCATCTTACTTAAAACTATACGCAATTTCACAAGCCAAAGTAGGTCTTCGTGAGATCAATCTTAATGGTGCTTTTGGTGCTTTACCAAATGTCGCATGGTCAGCTGGTCAACCGATAGAGCTTGATTACCTAAGAGAGTTCGAAATAGAACTTAAACTTGCTAATGAATACCCACATATTGATTTTGTAGATAAATTCCCACGTTTCCTACAACATATCATTCCTGCTGATAATACTCGTATATTAGATACATCAAAAGTTCGTTTTGGCGCACAACTAGCAGCTGGAACAACTGTAATGCCAGGTGCATCATATATCAACTTTAATGCTGGAACAACTGGTTCAGTTATGGTTGAAGGTCGTATTTCATCTTCTGCTATCGTTGGTGATGGTTCGGATGTTGGTGGTGGTGCTTCTATTCTTGGTGTACTGAGTGGAACAGATGGTAATCCTATCAGTGTTGGTAAAAACTGTCTACTAGGTGCTAACTCTACTTGTGGTATTCCTTTAGGTGATGGCTGTATTATAGATGCTGGTCTTTCTATCTTAGAAGGTACAAAAATAGCTATCTACCCTGAAGAGTTAGAAAAAATCATGAAAATAAATACAAACATGGATATGCAAGGTGAGATCTTTAAAGGTAAACAACTTGCAGGTTTTTATGGTCTTCACTTTAGACAAAACTCTATGACTGGTGAGATCACAGCTTCTCGCTCTACAAGAGAGATTAAACTAAACGCAGACTTACACTAGTTTTTAACTCTAAACTCCCTCTTATCTCTTTGGTATTATAATAGTTAAATACCAAGGAGAATAAATGAATATTTCAAACAATGTTTCATC
>JAYEJR010000170.1:0-6399 GCA_034660715.1 Campylobacterota bacterium
ATTAATATAAATAGATGTAAAGATAAGACTCTATGTGAAATGAAGAAACTCTTTAGAGTTTTGAAAAAACAAGGAGTAGTAAAAGAGGCATCTCAAAGTATGGATGACTTCTTAACTCAAACAGAAGATAAAGTAGAAGTGGACTTAAAAGAGCTGAACAGACTTTACCATCTACTCAAATATAAAGAGGTTTTTGATCCAGCTCTCTTTGTGGCGTTTAAAGAAGAGATTAGAAAAGTTATAAAAAAGATTTAGTCTGCATGTATATGTTTAACGGTTACATTGCACTCTGCAGGATTCTTTTTACAATAAACCTTTTTCAATCTCACTAAAAAGTGGGCGTTTACTTACATCACTAACTCTACATCTACTTCTTAACTCATCTAATGTTTTATAAAGTTGACTATCAGTTGAAGAACAACGAGTAAGCATATCATCTAAAAGGTTTCCAAACGCCAGAACTTCTAACTTTTCGTAGAGACGATTCTCTTTGTCATAAAAGCTTGCAGCACCAAAGTCTACCAAGTAACTATCATAAATGCCATCTACTAAGATGTTATGAGCATAGAGGTCTCCATGCATAAGTCCACGAGAGTGAAGATGCTTTGAAGCCGATATGATGGCGTTTGCTACTTTCTCTATCTCTTGTACATCAAACGCCAACTCCTCAGTATAAGTGTCTCTACTACAGGTCTCAAAGTTTGGAGGATTTCCAAGGTTTTTAAACCTTGGTGCTATGTATTCTAGGACTAATCCTAAGTGTTTATTTTCTAACCTTGCAAGAACATTTATAAGATTTGGATGCTCACCTATACTCATATAAGCATTCATCTCATCCTCTGCATAACCATCACTTGTTACTGATCCTTTAAAGAGCTTTATCGCGACTGGATAGTCAACTGTTTTGATATTAGCACGGTATATCTTTCCTGAGGCACCCTCACCCAACAACTCATCCATCTCTATATCTTTATACTCAACTATCTTCATCTTTGTTGCTTTACTCACAGAACACGGATTACCACTAAACGCTAGCCATGCTAGTTTTGGTAACTCTAAAAGCCACTGTGGTATCTCTTTAAAGTTATTTGCGGAGAGACGTAGAAGTTCTAACTTTTGACAGTTTTGCATACTTCTTGGTAACTCAGAAAGTCTATTTCCAGCAAGTGGAAACTTTTGTAGTTTTGTAAGCTTACCCATTGAATCGGGAAGAGAAGTAAGTCTGTTGTCAGTCAAAATCAACCAACTTATACTTAGAGGAAGAATATCCTCTTCAAATTGCTCTATTTGGTTACCTTTAAGACCTAACATATAAAGATTTTTCAACTCTTTAAACACTGTAGGAAAAGTAGTAAACTCATTGTAGGAGAAAAAAGCTATTTTTAGTTTTGTGAGTTTACTTATCTCTTTTGGAATCGAGCTGAGTTTATTGTTGCTTAGGTCTAGTACCTCTAAAGAGTCCGCCAACTCTAAAACCTCTAAAGGAAAGGTAGTGAGTCCTTGAGAGATTTTTAGTGTTCTTCTCCCTTTTAACTTACCTGAGCGAAGCTCTTCTAATGTATGAATTTGCACTAGTCTGAAAGTAAGTCTTGCATAGATTCACGAGGACTTTTACCCTCTAACATTTCATAAACTTCTTTAGCTATAGGTAGATAAAGTTCTCTATCTTTGCCAAGTTCATGGAGTGCATAAGAAGTACCAATCCCCTCTGCAACTTCTCCTAGTTCTTCGAGTATATGCTCTTGAGTTAAACCTTTTGCTAGTCCTAAGCCGACACGAAAGTTTCTACTCATAGGAGATGATGCTGTTAAGAAAAGGTCTCCTGCTCCACCAAGTCCTGTAAATGTCTCAACCTTGGCACCATAAGCTAAACCAAAACGCTGCATCTCAACCAGACCACGAGATATAAGTGCTGCTGCTGCATTTTTTCCAAGTCCCATTCCCTCACATATACCAGCAGCTATTGCGATGACATTTTTATATGCACCTGCTACTTCTGCACCCACAACATCAGTAGAAGTGTATGCTTTTATAAATGATGGGAACAGAGATGCTAACTCTGTTGAGAGTACTTCATTATGAGAGTTAACTACAAGTGCCGTTGGAAGTGACTGCATCACTTCTACTGCAAACGACGGCCCTGATAGAAACGCGATATTTTCATGAGGAATATGCTCTTCATATATCTCATTTAAAAACTTTCCACTTGAAGCTTCTATACCTTTTGAAGCTACTAGTACTTTTTGTCCACTAAAAACGAAGTTCTCTTTTAACCAGCCAGATATCTGCTGAGCAGGAACTGTTATAACTAAGTACTCACACTTTAGTATCTCTTCTAATGAGACAAAGTTTTTCACCTCTCGTGGTGTTCTTGATGTTATGAAAACCTCATTCTTTTCACTCAGAGCAAATGCTAAAGCACTTCCCCATTTTCCAGCTCCTATAACTCCAATTGACATTGCGTAGCTCCTATTAGTTTTTCAAACTCTTTTATATCTATTTCGTATCCTACAACTACAAATAGATCGCCATTTTCAATTGCATGATGTTTTGACTTACTAGAATAAATAAATTCATTACTTCCATCTTCATGCATTATAGATATAACTATAATGCCATGTTTCTTACTCCACTCTACTTCTGATGGGAACTTCCCCTCAAAGCAATCATTCTTTTTAATCTCAATCTGTGCTACCTTAAGCTCACTCTTTTCATAAAGTATATTGTGTAACACTTTTGTAGTTATAGGCTTATCCATCATCTCAGCAATTATTGAAGCTGTAGTCTGTACTAAAGGTATTACCTTATTTGCTCCTGCCATTGTTAACTTGTTTGCATTCTCTTTGTTGTTTGAAAGAGCGATAATAGTCAAATCTTCAAACGCGGCTCTTAAAGAGATAGTTAAAAAGATATTTTGAGCATTGTCTTCAAGTACACAAAATGCCACTGAGCTACTTATATCATGCTCTCTTGAGAGCTCCTCCCACTCATCACTTAAGTCAAACTCCTCTACACTAAGTTCATCTAGATCATTTCGCATCTCATCAGATGCAAATTTAAAGACAGCGATATGCTCATACTTATGTAAAACATTTTTAGCTATATGCAACGAGTAGTCATTGTAACCGAAAATTAAAGCACTTTTTTTCATCGTTTGATCTTTTTATTTAGTTGAATATCATACTCTTTTAGAAAAACACTATTACCTATCAGAAGCAAGTAGTCACCCTGCTCTAGAAGTGTTGAATCTATAGGATTAAACAAAAACCTTTGCATAGAGTTCTTATATACTCCGAGTAAAATCAACCTATATTTTGAGTTTTTTAACTCTTCGACTGTTGAGTAGCTACTTACTATTCTATCTGTAATCATAATCTCTTCTATATCGACATTTGTAAAGTCTGAACGCAGTGCATGAATCACTTCAAAAGCAACTGGTTTACCAACGAACTCTTTTGCGATAAGTCCCACTAACTCTTTTGAAAACAGTATCTCATCTACTCCTGCAAAACTAAGCTTCTTTCTATTCATCTCTTTCATCAAAAGAGAGAGAATAAAAATCTCTTTGTTAAATGAGCGAACTGTCAGAGCAGTATATACATTTTCAATATCATTCTTTCTCAAACATAGAATTGCTTTTACTTGTTTGTCCATATCTATTCGTAGTTTTTTATAGCTATCTACACTTCCCGGATCATAATTAAGAGCCTTATAGCCATCTGCTTGCGCTTTTTTTATATTTTCATTATCATCATCTAAAATAATTATATTGTTATTTTTAGAGAGTTTTTTAGCAACTTCTTGAGCGATATTTTCATATCCACAAATGATATAAAACTCTTTAAGTTTTTTCAAATCATCTATACTTTTTGTCTCTTTAATCTCATCAAGTTTTTCAGTAAAGGCAGAAACAACTAACGAAGTCGTAAACGCCAGTACTGCAACTCCTGCAACTATCACTATCATAGCGACTAAACGACCTGCATCTGTAGCTGGAGTTATGTCACCATAACCAACTGTCGAGATGGTAACTATAGACCAATAAACTGCTTCATAAAGAGTATCTATCGGTGAGTCAGGATTGTTTGCTTCCATAACATAGATGAGCACTGATGAGACAAAAATCACGATAGACGCAAAGATGAAAAGAGTAAAAAACTCAAACTTTTTCGTTGCTAAAACAGAGGTAAAGGTTTGAAAGCTTCTTGCGTAACGGAAGAGTTTAAAGACTCTAAAAAGTATAAAAATTCTTAGTAGTCTTAACTGATGGAAAAAAGGAATTATTGCTAGTAGGTCTATAATCGCGCGAACTGATGTGATGTAGGCTATTTTTTCTTTACTTACTTTTGTAAATGCTGTTAAAAGAGTGAAATTTTGACCTAACATCGCATCGTGTTCGCTCTGCTTTATAATAGTTTGAGAGACACTACTACTTATCCATAAACGCAGAAGGTACTCAATAAAAAAGATAAATGAAATCACATAGTTGTTGAAAAATAGAAGAGAGTCGTTTACATGAGACTTTACCTCACGAATCAAGATAATCACACTTATCAAAATAAGTACAATCATTAACATATCAAAGTACTTTTTATATCTATAATTATCATTTTCAAGTAAATTATAGAAAAATCTCTTTATTGCTTGATAATTTTTAGATGTATTTAAAAAATATGCACCATCTACTATCAAGCCTTTTATCATAGCTCTTAGCCTAGTTTAGATTTCAGTAGTTCATTTACAGCTTGAGGATCAGCACTTCCTTTAGAAGCTTTCATAACCTGACCCACAAAGAAACCAAAGAGCTTCTCTTTACCACCTTGGTACTGAGTAACTTTATCAGGGTTCGCAGCAATAATTTCATCACACATAGCTTCGATAGCTCCTGTATCAGTAACTTGTTTAAGTCCTAGTGTCTCAATAGCTTCATCAACATCTACTTCATTTTCCATTAAGTGGTCAAGAACTTCTTTAGCCGCTTTATTTGAGATAGTTTTGTCATCTACTCTAAGAGCAAGCTTACCAAGCTTTTGTGCATTCACAGGTGAGTTTGTGATATTTACTTCACCTTTTAGACGAGCTGGAAGTTCTACTGTTAGTAGTGATGTTGCAGTTTTACCAGTTACACCTTTTATACTCATCATATCTTCAAAAAAGTGAGCCATCTCTACTGAAGATGTGATAACACCTGCATTGTATTCATTAAGTCCAAACTCATTTATAAATCTAGCATACTTAGCATCTGGAAGTTCTGGTATCTTAGAGTAAGTCTCCATCATTTCATCAGTTATCACGGCTCTTAAAAGGTCTGGCTCTGGGAAGTAACGATAATCAGCCGCTTCTTCTTTACCACGCATAGAACGAGTCTCGATTTTCACTTGATCAAAAAGACGTGTCTCTTGACATATCTCTTCATCATAAACGCCATCTTCCCAAGCTTCGCTCTGGCGTTTTACTTCTACCTCGATAGCTTTTTCGATAAACTTAAACGAGTTGATATTTTTCACTTCAACACGAGTATAAAGTTTCTCATCACCCTTAGGTCTGATAGAGACATTAACATCTACACGAAATGAGCCCTCTTGCATATTTGCATCACCAATATCTAAGTAACGTACAATTGAGTGAAGCTTCTTAAGGTAAAGCACTGCTTCTTGGGCACTTCTCATATCAGGTTGCGTTACGATCTCAAGAAGTGGTGTTCCTGCACGGTTTAAGTCTACTTTGGAAATATCGCCATCGTGAACATTTTTTCCTGCATCAGCTTCGATATGAGCAAAACCAACACGAATAGTTTTTTTACTACCATCTTCAAGGTCGATATCTAAAGTTCCATTTTGGATAACAGGAGTATAAAACTGAGTAATCTGATATGCTGAAGGACTATCTGGATAGAAGTATGACTTACGATCAAAATAAGATGTACGATTTACTGTAGCACCTAAAGCAGTTCCAAGCATAATGGCTTTTTGTAAAACTTCTTGATTTAGTACAGGTAAGGCACCTGGAAGAGCTAAACATGTTGGACAAGTATTTGTATTTTGTGTATGATTAAAACTTGTAGCACATGAGCAAAAGAGTTTAGTTTTTGTGTTGAGTTGTACATGAACTTCTAGACCGATAACGACTTCAAACATAGATTTCCTTAAATAAAAAATTATAATTTCATTCATTTTATCAAATAATTGCTTTACATTATGTAAAGATCAACACACACTTTTTCTTTAAGCTTAGAAGTAAGCATTTGAATAATCAACTCTTCATTTAAGGACAATATGTGAAATCTACAACAATAATCAATTTTATTGTAATTTGTCATACTTCTGAGCATTTTAATTGTTTTATTGAAAAATAACTGTATATATTATTTTTCAATATTAAGGTTCTTCTGTATATAAT
>JAYEJR010000171.1:0-24934 GCA_034660715.1 Campylobacterota bacterium
CAGCTGGATCAGCACTTAAAGCTCTTGAAGAAGCAAAAACTGGTACTCTTGGTGAGTGGTCAGAAAAAATCGTAGCACTTATGGCTTCTGTTGATGCATATATCCCAGAACCAGTTCGTGAAACTGAAAAAGATTTCTTAATGCCTGTTGAGGATGTTTTCTCAATCTCTGGTCGTGGTACAGTTGTTACTGGTAAAATCGATCGTGGTACTATTAACGTTGGTGAAGAAGTAGAAATCGTAGGTATCAAAGATACTCAAAAAACTACTGTAACTGGTGTTGAAATGTTCCGTAAAGAAATGGAGCAAGGTCAAGCTGGTGATAACTGTGGTATTCTTGTTCGTGGTATTGCGAAAGAAGAAGTTCAACGTGGTCAAGTACTTTGTAAGCCAGGTACAATTACTCCACATACAACTTTTACTGCAGAAATTTATGTTCTAAGTAAAGATGAGGGTGGTCGTCATACTCCATTCTTCTCAAACTACCGTCCTCAGTTCTATGTACGTACTACTGATGTTACTGGTGCTATTACACTACCAGAAGGTACTGAAATGGTTATGCCTGGTGACAACGTAAGTATCACTGCTGAACTTATTCACCCAATTGCAATGGAAGAAGGTACTAACTTCGCTATTCGTGAAGGTGGTAGAACTGTTGGTGCTGGTGTTGTTGCATCAATTATCAAATAATTCGCTTTTGCGAATTATTGATAACCAATTAAAGGTAATAAAATGAGAGAAGCAATTCACTTAGGTTGTGAGAAATGTACTAGACGTAATTATCACACAACTAAGAATAAAAAGACTCACACAGAAAAATTTACTGTACGTAAGTATTGTAAATGGTGTCGTGAGCACACACAACACAAAGAGATGAAACTGTAATCACAGTTTCTCTTCTTTGAGTTTTTCTTTAAATACGACTAGTCGTATGGGCTTTCTGCCGAAGAAAACAGAGTGTTAACGTAGTAATTTGGACTTTGTTCAAATTGCGTTAATATAGTAACTTTTATAGGCGCATAGCTCCAATGGTAGAGCACCGGATTCCAAATCCGGGTGTTGCGGGTTCGAGTCCCCCTGTGCCTGCCACCATTTATTATTAGTAGAGCTAAAAGGCTTTATTTATAATAAATGATATTTTTAAATGAATGGAATAAAATGATGAACTTAGGTAAACATGTAAGAAATGCAAGATTAGAGTTAGATAAAGTTATTTTTCCTACAGGTGGACAAGTTAAACAAGCATATATTTCAGTTGTGATTGTTGTAGCGGTAATTGCAGCATTTTTAGCAGTTGTTGATTTACTAATGTCATCAGTAATGTCATCTATATTAGGTTAAGGAGTTAAAATGGCACATCAATGGTACTCTATTCAGACCTATGGAAATGATAGACAAGTAAGAGACGCAATCTTCAACATTATCGAAGAGATGGGTCTTCAAGAATTTATAACAGAAGTTATAGTTCCAACTGAAGACGTTATAGAAGTTAAAGATGGAAAGAAAAAAGTAACAGAGAGATCACTTTATTCTGGGTATGTATTTGCAAAGATTGATTTAAATACTGAAATTCAGCATATTATACAATCAGTTCCTAAGGTGTCTGGTTTTATTGGTGAGTCTAATACACCTACACCTTTAAGTGAACATGATATTAATGTAATTCTTGACCGTGTAAATAACCGTGCAGCACCAAAACCAAAAGTGTTTTTTGATAATGGTGAAACTGTTCGTATTATTGAAGGGCCATTTGCTAACTTTACTGCAACAGTAGACGAATATGATTTAGAGCATGGAACATTAAAATTAAATGTGTCTATTTTTGGTAGAGCTACTCCGGTAGATATCTCTTATACTCAAGTAGAAAAAATAATTTAATTGCTTTAATACTACGCTAACCTTAGATTTTTTAGAAGTTTAAAGTTAGCGTAGTTGAAGCGACTAGTCGCGTGAACTCTCTGTTGAAGAGAACCTAGCGTTATCGTAGTAAACCGGACTTGTTCGGATTTTGCGTATTAATTAATAAAAAGGAAATAACATGGCAAAAAAAGTTATGGATTATATCAAGCTACACATCGAAGCTGGTAAAGCAAACCCTGCACCACCAGTAGGACCTGCATTAGGACAACGTGGTGTTAACATCATGGAATTCACTAAAGCATTCAATGAAAAAACAAAAGATAAAATGGGATTCAAAGTTCCTGTTGTAATTACTGTTTATACAGATAGAAGTTTTTCTTTTATTACTAAGCAACCACCAGCATCTGCTCTTTTATTAAAAGCTGCAAACCTTAAAAAAGGTACTGACAATCCACTTAAAAATAAAGTTGGAAAAATCACTCGTGCTCAACTAATGGAAGTTGTTGATGCAAAAATTGCTGACTTAAATACAGATGATAGAGATATGGCTGCTAATACACTTGCAGGATCAGCTCGTTCAATGGGTATCGATATAGTAGACTAGTCTACATAATAAATCATATACCACAGTGATTTAAAACTTATGTGGAAGAATTTATACGGAGAATTTGACAATGAGCAAAAGATATAAACAATTAGTAGAAAAAATCGATGCAGACAAAGCTTACGGTGTAACTGAAGCATCTGCAACAGTAAAAGACTTAACAAGTGCAAAATTTGACGAAACAGTTGAAATAGCAATGAACTTAAATGTTGACCCTCGTCATGCAGACCAAATGGTTCGTGGTGCGATTGTACTTCCAAATGGAACTGGTAAAACTGTTCGTGTAGCAGTATTTGCTAAAGGTGTTAAAGCTGATGAAGCTAAAGCAGCTGGTGCTGATATCGTTGGTACTGATGATTTAGTAGCAGATATTAAAGCTGGAATATTCAATTTTGATGTAGTAGTTGCTGCACCAGATTGTATGGGACTAGTTGGTCAAATTGGTCGTATTTTAGGACCAAAAGGTTTAATGCCTAACCCTAAAACAGGTACAGTTACTCCAGATGTAGCAACTGCTGTTAACAATGTTAAAGGTGGCCAAGTAGCATTCCGTGTTGATAAAAAAGGTAATATTCATGCAGGTATCGGGAAAGCTTCTTTCGATGCTAATAAAATTGAAGAAAATTTAAATGCATTTATCGTTGCTATCAATAAACAAAAACCAGCTTCAGCTAAAGGTCGTTACATCAGAAATGCTGCACTTAGTTTAACAATGAGTCCAGCTGTTAAGCTTGATGTTGTTGCATTAGCAGAAATTAAATAATTTTAGACTTTAGCCTAGTATAGGAAATTTACTTCCTGTACTGCTATAAATAAATTTTTATTTTGAGATATTTATATCTTAAAGTAAAGGTTTTCATTTTGGGAATCTGAATCACTTAGACTAAAGATAGTTGGGGGTATCTACCGTGTTGGTAGTTAGCTTAATCGAGCCTTTCTCGCCCCTCTTGAAGTTACGTCTGGGAAAGGAGAATTATATGTTAAAGTCAAAAAAAGCTGAGATTATTGCTGAATTAACTGGTTCTTTTGCTGATACGACTGCCGTAGTTATTTGTGACTACAAAGGTCTAACAGTTGAAAAATTAGAAGAGTTAAGAAGAGCTGCTCGCGCTAAAGACACAAGTGTTCAGGTTGTTAAAAATACATTAGCAACAATCGCATTAAACAATGCTGGAATGAGTGGTATTGAGATCAAAGACACAAATATTTTTATTTGGTCTGATGATGTTATTTCAGCAGCTAAAATTTCTGCTGACTTCGCTAAAGATAACGAATTATTTGTTATTAAAGCTGGTTACTTAGATAAAGAAGCTGCAGACGTAGCTAAAATCGAAGCATTCGCTAAACTTCCTGGTCGTGAAGAACTTCTTGGTATGCTTGCTGCTACTTGGATGGCTCCAATTACGAATATGGCAGTTGGAATCGATGCGCTTAGAAAGAAAAAAGAAGAAGAAGCTTAGTCTTCACTTCAATAAGGAAAAGTGTGTGTAAAACACAATCAGGAAGTGATAAATCGCACTAGTGCGATGAGCTTCCTGCTGAAGGAAACCTAGTGTTAGCGTAGATGGCGGAATTATTTCCGACATCGTATGAAAATAGTAAAAGGTTTCCTTAAATTATGAAATAATTAAAGGAATTATATTATGGCTGTTACTAAAGAAGACGTATTAGAATTTATCTCTGGTTTATCAGTTCTTGAGCTTTCTGAGCTTGTAAAAGAATTTGAAGAAAAATTTGGTGTATCTGCACAACCTGTAGCTGTTGCTGGTGGAGCTGTTGCTGGTGAAGCTGCTGCTGAAAAAACTGAATTTGATGTTGTACTTACTGATGTTGGTGCTAAGAAAATTGGTGTTATTAAAGCTGTTCGTGGCCTTACTGGTCTTGGACTAAAAGAAGCTAAAGAAGCTTGTGAAGCTTTACCATCTACAATCAAAGAGGGTGTAGATAAAGAAGCTGCTGATGAAGCTAAAGCTGCTTTAGAAGAAGCTGGTGCAACAGTAGAAGTTAAATAATTAACTAACTAGCACTATTTGAAGGGCCTTTAGGCTCTTCGCCTTTGGGCGCTTTTACAACGGGATTCAGTCCTTTTGTAAAAGTGCCCTTATGTCGTTTATAAGCACTATTAAAAATGAAGCTCTTAAAAGAGCCTCATAAAATCATTCAAGGACGCTTGAATTGATACTAATTTATTCATCGAGGTTAGCCTATGTTAAACACTTTATACTCCGGAAATCGTCTTCGTGTAGACTTCTCTAAAACTCCTCAAGAAATTGAAGTACCAAACTTACTCCAACTGCAACAAAGTTCTTATAATAAATTCTTAATGCTAGAAGATAAAGATAGAACTGATAGTGGTATTGAAAAAGTATTTCAATCTGCATTTCCAATCCATGACACACAAAACAGACTTACTGTTGAATACATTGGTAGCGAAGTTACTAATCCAAAGTACACAGTTCGTGAGTGTATGGAAAGAGGACTTACATATGCTGTAAGTCTTAGAATGAAAACTCGTCTTGTAATGTGGGATAGAGATGAAAACACTAAAGAAAAACTTGGTGTAAAAGATATTAAAGAACAAAATATTTTTGTTCGTGATATTCCTCTTATGACTGATAGAACTTCTTTCATCATTAATGGTGTAGAACGTGTTGTTGTAAATCAGCTTCACCGTTCACCAGGTGTTATCTTCAAAGAAGAAGAATCAACAACTGCTGGAAATAAACTTATTTATACTGGTCAGATTATTCCAGACCGTGGTTCTTGGTTATATTTTGAATACGATCCGAAAGATATTTTATATATGAGAATTAATAAACGTCGTAAAGTACCAGTAACTATTATGTTCCGCGCTTTAGGATATTCTAAACAAGACATATTAAAACTATTTTACCCTATACAAACAATTACTATTGATGACAATAGATTTGCTATAGATTTTAATCCAAAAGATTACTCTTCTAGAATCTCTTATGATTTAGTTGACCTTGATGGAAAAGTATTAGTTAACTCTGGTAAAAGATTAAGTAATAAAAAAGCTCAAAAGTTAATTGATGATGGTGTGTCTAGAGTTGAATACCCACTTGAGGTATTATTAGATCGTTATTTAGCAGAGTCAATTATTGATCCTGAAACTGGAGAAATACTTTTTGACACAATGACTCACATTGATGAGACTAAGTTAAAGAAAATGGCTGAAGCTGGTGTTACAGAATTTAAAATTGCAAATGATTTAGCTGAAGGTGTAGATAGCTCAATTATAAATGCATTTAATGCTGATGCTGATTCACTTAAACTTCTTAAACAAACAGAAGAAATTGAAGATGAAAATGATCTGTCCGCTATACGTATTTATAAAGTAATGCGTCCAGGTGAGCCAGTAACTAAAGAGGCTGCAAAAGCATTCGTAAATCAACTATTTTTTGATCCAGAACGTTACGACTTAACAAGAGTTGGTCGTATGAAAATGAACCATAAGCTAGGTATGAATATTCCTGAATATGTTACTGTACTTACTCATGAAGATATTATCGAATCAGTGAAATATGTGATTAAAGTTAAAAATGGTCAAGGTCATATTGATGATAGAGATCACCTTGGTAATCGTCGTATCCGTTCAATTGGTGAACTTTTAGGAAACGAGTTACATAATGGTCTTGTGAAAATGCAAAAAGCGATTCGTGACAAACTCTCTACTATGAGTGGTCCAATGCAAGAGCTTATGCCTCACGATTTAATCAACTCTAAGATGATAACTTCTACAATTATGGAGTTTTTCTCTGGTGGACAACTTTCTCAGTTTATGGATCAAACAAATCCACTATCAGAAGTTACTCATAAGCGTCGTCTTTCGGCTCTAGGTGAGGGTGGTCTTGTTAAAGAAAGAGCTGGTTTTGAAGTACGTGATGTTCACCCAACTCACTATGGTAGAATCTGTCCAATTGAAACTCCAGAGGGTCAAAATATTGGTCTAATTAATACTCTTGCAACTTACTCAAAAGTGAATGAGCATGGTTTTATTGAAGCACCATATAAGATAATGAAAGATGGTAAAATTACTTCTGAAGTAATCTACTTAACTGCAACACAAGAAGAGGGTAAAATGATTGCTGCAGCATCTAATAAAGTTGATGCTGATAATAATTTTGTTGAATCTCTTATATCTGTAAGACAAGATGGAGAGATTTTATTACGTCCTTCTACTGATTGTGAGTATGCTGACCTTTCATCACATATGGTTGTTGGTGTAGCAGCTTCACTTATTCCATTCCTTGAGCATGATGATGCCAATCGTGCACTAATGGGATCAAATATGCAACGTCAAGCAGTTCCACTTTTACGTGTAAACTCTCCAATGGTAGGTACGGGTGTTGAAAAACTTGTTGCTCGTGATTCATGGGAGTGTGTTAAAGCTAAACGTGGTGGTAAAATTGAGAAAGTAGATGGTAAACATATCTATGTTATGGGTGAAGAAGATGGTGAAATCTATATTGATTACTATCCATTACAGAAAAACCTAAGAACAAATCAAAATACATCATTTACTCAAAAACCAATCGTTAATGTTGGTGATATTGTAGGTAAAAACCAAATCATTGCTGATGGTCCAAATATGGATCAAGGTGAGTTAGCACTTGGTGTTAATGCAATGGTTGCATTTATGCCATGGAATGGTTATAACTTTGAGGATGCGATTGTAATATCTGAGCGTATGATTCGTAAAGATCAATTTACTTCGGTACATATTTATGAGAAAGAAGTAGAGGCTCGCGAACTTAAGCATGGTGTTGAAGAGATTACTCGTGATATTCCAAATGTTCGTGATGATGAGTTAGCACACTTAGATGAATCAGGAATCGTTAAAATAGGTACAAATGTATCTGGTGGAATGATTTTAGTAGGTAAAGTATCTCCAAAAGGTGAAGTTAAACCGACTCCAGAAGAACGTTTACTACGTGCTATCTTTGGTGAAAAAGCTGGTCATGTTGTAAATAAATCTTTATATTGTCCTCCATCTATGGAAGGTGTTATTGTTGATATTAAAGTGTTTACTAAAAAAGGTTACGACAAAGATCCTTGCGCACTTGAACTTGAAAAAGAAGAGAGAGACTACTTAGAGCGTGAGCACTATGACCGTCTTCTTATGATAGATAAAGAGGAGATGTTACGTGTAACAAAACTTCTAACTCGTGAGCCTTTAAGTACTGATATTAAAATTGGTGAGACTGATTATAAATCTGGGGACACTATTAATGGTGCTGATTTAGCTGAAGTAAATCGTTTTGCTATGAATGCTATCGTTAAATCTTTTTCTGAAGAGATTCAAGATGAGTACGCTAAGACTAAAAATCACTTTCAAAAGCAGAAACGCGTATTTAGAGATGAGCATGAAGAGAAACTTACTATTTTAGAAAAAGATGACATTCTTCCAAATGGTGTTGTTAAGTATGTTAAAATCTATGTTGCAACTAAACGCCAACTTAAAGTTGGGGATAAAATGGCTGGTCGTCACGGAAATAAAGGTATTGTTTCAAATATCGTTCCTGAAGTTGATATGCCTTATATGGAAGATGGACGCTCAGTTGATGTATGTCTAAATCCACTAGGTGTACCTTCACGTATGAATATTGGTCAGATTTTAGAAATGCACTTAGGATTTGCTGGTCGTGAACTTGGTAATCAGATTCAAGAGCAGTTTGACACTAAACAAAAAGATTACATTGACACAATGCGTTCAAAAATGATAGCTGTAGCAGATGTTGCAGGTATGATGAATGCAGTTAAAGTGATCGGTGATATGAGTGATGATGAGTTCTTAAAACATGCACGCGATTGGGCTAAAGGTGGTGTTAGATTCGCTACTCCAATCTTTGAAGGTGTTAATGCAGCAGAATTTGAAGAGATATACAAATTAGCTAATATGGATTCTGATGGTAAAGTTGTACTTTATGATGGTAAAACTGGTATGCAGATTAAAGAGCGTGTAAATGTTGGTTTCATGTATATTCTTAAACTACATCACCTTGTTGATGAGAAAATTCATGCTCGTTCAACTGGACCATACTCTCTTGTTACACAACAACCAGTTGGTGGTAAAGCACTATTTGGTGGACAGAGATTTGGTGAAATGGAAGTATGGGCTCTTGAAGCTTATGGTGCTTCTGCAGTACTTAAAGAGATGTTAACTATCAAATCAGATGATGTTGATGGTCGTGTACGTGCTTATAAAGCAATCACAAAAGGTGAATTAATACCAGCATCTGGTATTCCTGAAACACTATTTGTATTAACTAAAGAGCTTCAGTCATTAGCTCTTGATGTAGAGATTATGGACGAGGTAGAAGATAATGAGTAAATTAGTACCAGTAGAAGTAACTGAAGAAGCAAGACCAAAAGACATTAAACAACTACAGTTTCGCCTAGCATCACCCCAAAAGGTTATGTCTTGGTCTAATGGTGAAGTTAAAAAACCAGAGACTATTAACTACCGTACGCTTAAACCTGAGCGTGATGGTCTGTTTTGTGCGAAAATATTTGGACCTGTAAGAGATTACGAGTGTCTTTGTGGTAAATATAAAAAGATGCGTTACAAGGGTGTTGTATGTGAGAAATGTGGTGTTGAAGTAACATCTACAAAAGTTCGTCGTACTCGTATGGGTCACATTGAACTTGTTACTCCTGTTGCACACATTTGGTATGTATCTTCATTACCATCTCGTATTGGTACTCTATTAGGTATCAAGATGAAAGATCTTGAACGTGTACTTTATTATGAAGCATATATCGTTGAGTCTGGTGGAGAAGCTTACTATGATGCAGAAGCTAAAACTCCTGTACTTCAGTATGATGTTCTTAATGAAGAACAATACCGTACTTTGGTTCAAAGATTTGGTGAATTAGGTTTCAAAGCTCGTATGGGTGGTGAAGTTATTCGTGACTTACTTGACTCTATCGATTTAGTTGATCTATTTACTAACCTTAAAGAAGCTATCACTCAGACAAAATCAGAAGCAAAGAAAAAGACTATCAACAAACGTCTTAAAGTAATTGAATCATTTTTAAATAGTGGGAATAATCCAGCTTGGATGATGTTAACAGTGCTTCCAGTACTTCCACCAGATTTACGTCCACTTGTATCACTTGATGGTGGTAAATTTGCTGTTTCTGATGTAAATGACTTATATCGTCGTGTTATTAACCGTAACCAACGTTTGAAGCGTTTAGTTGAACTTGAAGCTCCAGAGATTATTGTACGTAATGAAAAACGTATGTTACAAGAGTCTGTTGATGCACTTTTTGACAATGGTCGTCGTGCGAACGCTGTAAAAGGTGCTAACAAACGCCCACTTAAATCTTTAAGTGAAATTATTAAAGGTAAGCAAGGGCGTTTCCGTCAAAACTTACTTGGTAAGCGTGTTGACTTCTCTGGACGTTCTGTAATCGTTGTTGGACCATCTTTACGTATGGATGAGTGTGGACTACCTAAGAAAATGGCTCTTGAGCTATTTAAGCCGCATCTTATTGCAAAGCTTGAAGATAAAGGTTACGCAACTACAGTTAAAGCTGCTAAGAAGATGATTGAAGACAAAACAAACGAAGTTTGGGAATGTCTAGCTGAAATAGTTGATGGTTATCCAGTAATGCTTAACCGTGCACCAACACTTCACAAGCTCTCTATTCAAGCATTTCACCCTAAACTAATTGATGGTAAAGCTATTCAGCTTCATCCTCTAGTTTGTGCGGCGTTTAATGCCGATTTCGATGGGGATCAAATGGCAGTTCACGTACCTTTATCTTCTGCAGCAATTGCAGAATGTAAAGTACTTATGCTTGCATCAATGAATGTACTGCTTCCTGCATCTGGTAAAGCTATTGCTACACCTTCACAGGATATGGTACTTGGTATCTATTACATCTCTTTAGAGAAAAATAGTGTTAAGGGAAGTAATAAACTTTTCGCAAATGTAGATGAAATTAACATCGCTCTAGAGCATGACGCACTTGATTTACATGCAAAAGTAAGAACTCGCGTAGACGGTCGTATTATTCATACAACTGCGGGACGTCTTTTAATAAAAGCAATATTACCTGATTTTGTTCCAGCTGAGTTATGGAATAAAACAATGAAGAAAAAAGCTATCAATGAGATAGTTGATTATGTACAAAAACATGGTGGTATTGGTGTAACAGCTGGTTTCCTTGATAGACTTAAAGATTTAGGTTTTAAACATGCAACTGAATCTGGTGTCTCTATCTCTGCTGATGATATCCGTGTGCCAGATATGAAACCAGCAAAAATCGCTGAGTCAAAAGCTAGAGTTATTGAGATTCAAAAACAGTTTGAAGCTGGTCTTTTAACTGAACAAGAACGGTATAATAAAATTATTGATGTTTGGACAGATACAAACAATACTCTAGCATCCGAAATGATGGAACTTGTTGAGACTGATAAAGATGGTTTTAACTCTATTCATATGATGGCTGATTCTGGTGCTCGTGGTTCTGCTGCACAGATTCGTCAGCTTGCTGGTATGCGTGGTCTTATGGCTAAACCAAGTGGTGATATTATTGAAACTCCAATTATCTCTAACTTTAAAGAGGGACTTAATGTAATTGAGTACTTTATTTCAACTCACGGTGCTAGAAAAGGTCTTGCCGATACAGCACTTAAAACAGCAAATGCGGGTTACCTTACTCGTAAGCTTGTTGATGTTGCTCAAAATGTTAAGATTGTTGAACACGATTGTCATACTCACGAAGGTATTGAAATCTCAGATATTTCGGATCAAAATACTCTTATTGAGTCATTAGAAGACAGACTTGTTGGACGTGTACTTGCTGATGATATTATAGATCCAATTTCAAATGAAATTCTTTATGCAGAGGGAACTTTACTTGATGAAGTATCTGCTAAAGTAATAGCTGAAGCTGGTATTAAAACAGCTCACATTCGAACACCAACTACTTGTAAAAGTAAAGATGGTATTTGTGCTTTATGTTACGGTGTGAATCTTGCAACAGGTTACATCGTTCGTACAGGTGAAGCAGTAGGTATTGTAGCAGCTCAGTCTATTGGTGAACCAGGTACACAGCTTACACTTCGTACATTTCACGTTGGGGGTACTGCTTCTAGTACTGCACAAGAGAGACAAGTTATAGCTGATAAAGAAGGTTTTATCCGTTACTACAACCTTAAAACTTACGAGTCTAAAGATGGTAAAAACATCGTTGCCAACAGAAGAAATGCTGCTGTACTTTTAGTTGAACCTAAAATTAAAGCTCAATTTGCTGGTAAAGTAGAGATACAAACTGTTCATGATGAAGTAGTTGTAAGTCTTGTTGGTAAGAAAGAGACTGTTAGATACTCACTTCGTAAAAATGAAATAGCTAAACCTAATGAACTTGCTGGTGTATCTGGTCAAATCGAAGGTAAATACTATTTCCCATATGTAAATGGAACTGAAGTAGCTGAAGATGAATCAATTGTTGAAACTATTAAAGATGGTTGGAATGTACCTTCTCGTATTCCATATGCATCAGAACTTTTAGTTGATAATGGTGCTCCAGTTACGCAGAAAATTCTTGCTAAAGAAGAGGGTACTGTTAAGTACTTCTTACTTAAAGGTGACTACTTAGAAAGATTTGAAGGTCTTAAAGCTGGATATGAAGTAAGTGAAAAAGGTCTTTTTGCAACTGTAGTTGATGCATCTAACCGTGAAGCTGTTCGTCACTATATCGCACGTGGTTCAGTTATTGTTACTGATGATAACGAGAGTGTAGACGCTACTACCATGATAGCAAAACCATCATCAGATGAGTCAGTTGTTATCGCAGAGTGGGATCCATACTCTAACCCTATTATCTCTGAAGCAAATGGTGTAGTTAAGTATGAAGATATTATCATTGGAGCTACTGCAACAGAGCAGATGGATGAACTAACTGGTAAAACTCGTTTAATGGTAAATGATCATATATCTTCAGAGTACAAGCCAACTATCGTGCTTGCGACCGAAGATGGTGAACTACTCCGTTATGCTGTTGAACCTAAGTCATCTATATTTGTAGCAGATGGTGCAGAAGTTAAGATAGCCGATATTATTGCTAAAACTCCAAAAGCACTTCAAAAGTCATCAGATATTACTGGGGGTCTTCCACGTGTATCTGAACTTTTTGAAGGTCGTCGTCCTAAAGCAACTGCATTGATTTCTGAAATTGATGGTACGGTTAGTTTTGGTAAAATGCTTCGTGGTAAAGTGAGAATAATTGTAAGTAATTCTGAAAATGGAATCATCAAAGAGTACTTTGTTGATAAATCACATGAAGCTGTTGTAAATGCTGGTGACTTTGTTCACGCTGGTGAGCGTTTAACTACTGGTATTTTATCATCTCATGAGTTACTACGTATCATGGGTGTTAAAGCACTTTACAATTACCTAGTATCAGAAGTTCAACAAGTTTACCGTTCTCAAGGGGTTAATATTGCCGATAAGCATATTGAGGTTATTTTTACTCAGATGTTACGTCAAGTTAAAATTGTGAAGTCTGGTGATACTAAGTTTATCGAAGCTGATTTAATTTCGAAAGCTAAATTTGCTGCAGAAAATGAGAAGATTATTCGTCTTGGTGGTCGTCCTGCGATTGCTGAACCATTCCTTGTTGGTATTACAAGAGCTGCAGTCTCTGCTGATAGTATTATCTCAGCTGCATCTTTCCAAGATACAACTAAGGTATTAACTGAAGCTGCCGTATCAGCTAAAGTAGATGACCTTAACAACCTGAAAGAGAATGTTATTATTGGTCGTACTATTCCTGTTGGAACTGGTATCTACAAAGATCAAGAAGTAAAATTTCAAGCAGAAGAAGAGTAGTAATAACTAACTTCTTTTAGAATGTATGAGTTTAAACTCATACATTCAGTACAAACTAATTCATACTCCTATTTATTCCCACACTATAATTTCAATATTAACTAATACTTAAGATAAGCAAACTTTAATTACAATTTCTGTATTATTTCGTGTCTATAATTCTCTTAAAATATTAAGGGAATTAAATTCTACTGGAAAAATTAAGTAAAAAGGAATTGTATGCCTACAATCAATCAACTGATTCGTAATGAGCGTAAACGTGTGATTAAGAAATCAAAATCACCAGCTCTAGTTTCATGTCCACAGCGTCGTGGTGTATGTACTCGTGTTTATACGACTACACCAAAAAAACCTAACTCGGCTTTAAGAAAAGTTGCAAAAGTTAGATTAACATCTGGTTTTGAAGTTATTTCATATATCGGTGGTGAGGGTCACAACCTTCAAGAACACTCAATCGTACTTGTACGTGGTGGTCGTATTAAAGATTTACCTGGTGTTAAATACCATATCGTTCGTGGTGCTCTTGATACTGCTGGTGTTGCTAACCGTATGGTTGCTCGTTCTAAATACGGAACAAAACGTCCAAAAAAATAATCGCCTTTTTATAAGGTAAACCGGCATTTATGCCAAAAATTCAATAGCTACAGGGTACGTAAAGTACTTTGAGTAAATTTGAAAAAATTGAAGAATAAGGATACTCTAAATGAGAAGAAGAAAAGCTCCCACTCGTCCAGTTATGCCAGATCCAGTTTATGGAAGCAAAACACTGACGAAGTTTATAAATAAAGTAATGTTAGACGGTAAGAAATCTACAGCAGAAAAAATTATCTACAGTGCAATGGATATCATTAGCTCTCGTGGTGAAAAAACTGGTATAGATACGTTTAATGAAGCTATTGAAAATATTAAACCTATTATAGAAGTAAAAAGTCGCCGTGTTGGTGGTGCTACTTATCAAGTTCCAGTAGAAGTACGCCCGGTACGTCAACAGTCTTTAGCTCTTAGATGGTTAATTGACGCAGCTCGTAAGAGAAACGAAAGAACTATGGCTGAGAGATTAGCTAACGAGTTCATGGACGCAGCAACTGATAAAGGTTCTGCATTCAAGAAAAAAGAAGATACATACAAAATGGCAGAAGCTAATAAAGCGTTTGCTCACTATCGTTGGTAATCTTTAAGTAACAAACTTAGAATACTCTAACCAAATGGTTAGAGTTTCTTTAAACAATTCGACCTCTTTTATAAGTAAATAAACTTTATTTATAAAAGAGGTTATCTCTCAACTAATATAAACAAGGTACAAAAATATGGCAAGAAGTCACAAACTTAACGACGTAAGAAATATTGGTATTGCTGCTCACATTGATGCAGGTAAAACTACAACTACAGAAAGAATTCTTTTCTATACTGGTGTTGAACATAAAATCGGTGAGGTTCATGATGGTGCTGCTACTATGGACTGGATGGAACAAGAGCAAGAGCGTGGTATTACAATTACTTCTGCTGCAACTACTTGTGAGTGGGCTGGTAAACAGATAAATATTATAGATACTCCGGGTCACGTTGACTTCACTATTGAAGTTGAGCGTTCTATGCGTGTTCTTGATGGTGCAGTTTCAGTATTTTGTGCTGTTGGTGGTGTTCAACCTCAATCAGAAACTGTTTGGAGACAACGTAACCGTTATAAAGTTCCTTCAATTGTTTTCGTTAACAAATACGATAGAACTGGTGCGGATTTTTACGAAGTTGAGCGTCAAATTAAAGATCGTTTAAAAGGTAATCCGGTTCCTATTCAATTACCTATTGGTGCAGAAGCTGAATTTGAAGGTGTTATTGACCTTGTTAAAATGAAAGAGATTGTTTGGGATGCTGAAGCTGCTATGGGTTCTGCTTATAACACTCAAGATATTCGTGCTGATTATCAAGAAAAAGCGGAAGAATATCGCGAGAAAATGATCGAAGAGATCGCTTCAGTTGATGGACAAGAAGAGTTAATGGAAAAATTCTTAGAGGGTGAAGAGATTTCTGAAGAAGAGATTATGGCTGCTATTAAGGCTGCAACACTTGGTATGGACATCGTTCCAATGACAGTTGGTACGGCGTTTAAAAACAAAGGTGTTCAAACTTTACTTGACGCTGTTGTTGCTTACTTACCATCTCCAGTTGAGTCTGCAGATATCATGGGTACACTTATGGATGATGAAGAAGTAGAAGTTGCTGTTCCTTCAACTGATGAAGGTGACTTCGCTGCACTTGCATTCAAAATTATGACTGACCCATTTGTTGGTGTATTAACTTTCGTACGTGTTTACCGTGGTTCACTAGAAGCTGGTTCATTCGTTCACAACTCTACAAAAGATAAAAAAGAGAGAATCGGTCGTATCGTTAAGATGCATGCTATCAAACGTGAAGAAGTTAAAGAGATTTACGCTGGTGAAATCGGTGCAGTTGTTGGTCTTAAAGCTACAACTACAGGTGATACTTTATGTACTGGTGAAGAAAAAGTTGTTCTTGAGAGAATGGACTTCCCAGAACCAGTTATCTCTGTTGCAGTTGAGCCAAAAACTAAAGCCGACCAAGAAAAAATGGGTATTGCATTATCTAAACTAGCTGCTGAAGATCCATCTTTCCGTGTTAATACAGATGAAGAAACTGGTCAGACTATTATTGCGGGTATGGGTGAGTTACACCTTGAAATCCTTGTTGATAGAATGAAACGTGAGTTCAATGTTGAAGCTGAAGTTGGTGCACCACAAGTTTCTTACCGTGAGTCTATTAAAGAAGAAGTACAACAAGAGTACAAATATGCTAAGCAATCTGGTGGTCGTGGTCAGTTTGGTCATGTTTACCTTACAGTTAAGCCAGGTGAAGCTGATACAGGATTTGTATTTACAAATGCTATTAAAGGTGGATCTGTTCCAAAAGAGTTTATTCCAGCTGTTAAGAAAGGTTGTGAAGAAGCTATGGCTAACGGTGTTCTTGCTGGTTACCCAATGGAAGACGTTGATGTTACACTTTATGATGGTTCTTACCATGATGTGGATTCAAATGAGATGGCGTTTAAACTTGCTGCTTCAATGGGATTCAAAGAAGCTTGTCGTAAAGCGAAACCTTCAATCTTAGAGCCAATGATGAAAGTTGAAGTTGAAACTCCAGAAGAGAACATGGGTGACGTAATCGGTGACCTTAACCGTCGTCGTGGTCAAGTTAACTCTATGGGTGACAGAGCTGGTAACAAAATTGTTGACGCTCACGTTCCATTATCTGAAATGTTTGGTTATTCTACTGACCTTCGTTCAGCTACTCAAGGACGTGCAACATACGCTATGGAATTTGATCACTATGCTGAAGTTCCAAGAAATGTATCTGAAGAGATTCAGAAAAAGAGAAATGGTTAGTCTCTAGTAGAGAATACTTATATCTTTTACTCCCTTTTGGGAGTAACTTCACTAAATCTAATTAAAAACTGCTATAATGCAATAAAAACTAGGTACCTCCAATGTTTAAAATAATAACTTCTTTTCTATTCTCAATACTCTTTTCAACACTACTTTTCTCACAAGGTGTTAACCCAAGACCTTATGCAGCATTAGGTGATGTCATCTATGATAATGTAGACAATATAGAGAAACTGCAAGAGTTAGAACATTATCAGCTTTACAAAAAAGAAATATCTCAGTATATTTTAGAAGTTAAAAAGGCGAAACAAGAAGGGATTGAATTAGAGTCAAAAAGTTCATCTAAAGCAAAAAAGCTTTATCTTACAAAGTTACGTGAACTTTCAAAAAAGAATGATAACTATTTAAGAGATATTAATAGTCAATATAAATCATCTATGAAAGATAATGACTTTTTAATGTTTACTGAAATTATTAATTCTGGAATCATTGATACGAATGAAAGAAAAAAAGAGATTATTGATTATTACTATTTACACAGCGATGATATAAATTCATCAGGAATAATTGATGAGTATTTAAATGAAGATGCAGAACTTAAAGCCCTGAAAGATGCACAGAGAAAGAGAAAAAAATCTAAAAAGACACTTCAAGAAGAAAAAATAAAAAGAATACGCGCATTGGACTTACAAGCGCAAAAGAAGCTTGAAGAACAGTTACAAAAAGACGTAATGAATAAGAAATTAGAAATAAGACAAAATCAGAAAAAAGAGCTGGCTAACTAGTTCCAGCTATATTCTTCATCCTCGTTCGGCCGTCCCTTTAGAGTAAGATACGGTGTATATTGAGCTTTATATGAAAGTGATGGGCACTCTTCAACATAATAGCCTAGATAGATCCACTTTTTCTTAGACTCTTTTGCATAGTTGATTTGGTTATAGAGAGAGTATTTCCCAAGTGAAAGATGTGAATAATCAGGATCATAATAAAAATAGATAGATGATATTCCATCATCAAGTATATCTATTAGGTCTACAGCGATTAGCTTATCTTCGTCAAAGTAAAGAACTTCATAACCAAAATTTTTATGTCCAACTACAAAAGAGTTATAGTAATGATCTGGAGTCGCTTGACTATAATCCCAAGATTTTTTTTGATGCATGAAGTAGTGATATTTTTCAAAAAGTTCTAAGTGCTCTTTTGTAAGACTTGGTGTTTGCATATATACTTTTAAGTGTGATGCTTTTTTAATAATACGTTTGGCAGATTTTGAAAAACTATAGTTCTCTACATCTATTTTAATACTTTGACACTCATTACAATCAGAACAGGTTGGTCTAAAGTACATCTGTCCAAAACGTCTATATCCCCTCTCTATTAAATCTTGACATGTCTTAGAATCACAGTCGTTGATAATTTTATAATGAGTAGTCTGATTTTTATCTTTTAGATATGAGCATTTATCATTTAAGGAAAATTCTTTAAGTAAATTCATACCGGAATTTTGACATAATCTTCTTTATAAGAAGCAAAAAGGAAACAATTGGAATATTTTTTAAAACATCAAACAGTAATTCTTAGGGTAGTTGGTGGATTATTTATACTTGTAGGGTTTGTAGTTCACTTTTGGGTTGTACCACCTAAGGGTATTAGTAAAAATGATTTAGCGGCAGCAAATTTAGCTAGAATGGAAGCAAGTGTTGCGGGTAGTAATAAAAAACAATCATCAAGTAAAAAAGATGAATCAACTTTTTTAAATGAACTCAAAGAGAAACAGAAAAAACAACTAGAGTATTTAACTATCATCATTATGGTACTAGGTGCATTATCTCTAGGCTCGAGCTTTATAAAGAAAAAAGAGAGGGATTAAGCACGGTTAAGTGCTATTAGTACACCTTCTATCATCTTATCGATATCGCCATCAAGTATGCCTGATATGTTTGACAATGCTTCATTAGAACGAGTGTCTTTTACTTGCTGATAAGGCTGCATAACATATGAACGTATCTGATGTCCCCAGCCTATTTCACTTTTAGTTACACCATCTTTTTTAGCTTGCATCTCTTCTAGTTCTAACTCATAGAGGCGAGATTTTAGCATCTTCATTGCAGTCGCTTTGTTTTTATGTTGACTTCTGTCATTTTGACACTGTACTACTACACCTGTCTCTATGTGGGTTAGGCGTATAGCAGATTCTGTTTTATTGACATGCTGTCCACCAGCACCACTTGCACGGTAAGTGTCAACACGAATATCTTTATCTTCTATGACGATATTTATATCATCATCAACCTCTGGCGAAACCATAACCGAGGAGAATGATGTATGGCGTTTAGAGTTAGAATCAAATGGAGAAATACGAACAAGTCTATGGATGCCATTTTCTATTTTTAAGTAGCCATATGCATTTTCGCCTTTGACGATAAATGAAACATCTTTAATTCCTGCTTCTTCACCATTTTGATAATCAAGTATCTCTATACCAAAGCCACGTCTCTCTGCCCAGCGTTTATACATGCGTAGAAGCATTTCAGCCCAATCTTGACTCTCAGTACCACCTGCACCAGGGTGAATAGATACGATTGCATTATTAGCATCGCTCTCTCCACTTAATAGGACTTCTATCTCCATACTACGTATTTGGTCTTCGAGAGTAGGTGCATCACTGTAGAGAGCTTGCAGTGACTCTTCATCACCTTCTTCTTTAGACATCTCATAAAGTTCATTGGCATCATTAACAGCATCACTTGCTACTTCATATTTATCAAGCTTACGTTGTAGTTGGGTTTTTTCTTTTTGTATTTTAGCAGCGTTTGCAGCATCATTCCAAAACTCTTGCTCATTTTCCAACTCTTCTATCTCTGATAGTCTAGTGATGATTTTAGTTGGTTCAACAACATCAGTAATGTTACTCATTTTAAGTGTAATACTTTTTAAAAGTTCTGTGTACTCATAATTGTCCATAATGTAAACCTATTTATTATATAATTGCGATTATATAAAATAGAGGCTTAAAATGAAGATTATTTCTAAAGTATCAGAGTTAAAAAAGTACTTAAAAGAGCAAAATAAAATAGTCGGCTTTGTTCCAACGATGGGAGCACTCCATGATGGACATCTCTCTTTAATCAAAACTGCAAAAAAAGAGTGTGAGTTAGTAGTAGTTTCAATCTTTGTAAATCCTACTCAGTTTTTAGAAGGGGAGGATTTTGATAAGTATCCTTCTCGTGATGAAGCTGATAAAAAGATTTGCAAATTAGCTGGTGTTGATGTCATCTTTTTACCTCAAGTGCAAGAGATATATAGTGATGACGAAGTTAAATTATCTGCACCAACAGTTCGTGGGTACACCCTAGAAGGTGCAACACGACCTGGACATTTTAGTGGTGTGCTAACAGTAGTCAATAAATTATTTAATATCGTAAGCCCAGATTTTGCTTATTTTGGAAAAAAAGATGCACAACAGTTAAGTCTTATAAGCTTAATGGTTAAACAACTGTTTATGAACATTACGATTGTTCCTGTAGATACAGTAAGGGAAAAAGATGGGTTGGCACTTAGTAGTAGAAACATTTATTTAAATAAAGAACAAAGAGAAGAAGCACTTAAAATATCATCATCACTCTATGAAGCTTCTAAAATGGTATCAACTAGTAGATTAAAAACAGAAGATATCAAAGACGTTATGTTAGAAATATTAAAACCACTCTCTATAGGTTATGTTGAAGTACTTAACAGAGACTTTCAAATCATAGAAGAGGTTGAGCTGGGAAACACGGTTATATTAGTGGAGGCCCTTGTAGGTGATACTCGGCTTCTTGACAATATCTGGCTTTAAATAGCCATCTTCTATCATAATATCTACAGCTTTTTTAAAGACAGGTACTGCTGTCTGTGAGGCAAACTGACTTTTTTTAGGTTCTACGACAACTACACCAATGGTGTAGTCATTTTTCTCATCATTAGCAAAACCCATAAATGCAGTGTTGTACTTTCGAACATACTTACCTTTTTCAACTTTATGGGCTGTTCCTGTCTTTCCACCTATAATAAGTCCTGGTGTAATTGCTTTTGTGCCTGTTCCTTTATCAACTGTTTTTATAAGGATCTTTTTCATTCTCTGTGCAGTTGAGCTTTTAATTACCTGCTCTTGTTCTTCATAAAAAGTTTTTTCTTCAATCCCATGCTCATCAATAAAGCTATCTATTATTCTTGGATAAACCATTCTGCCATTGTTGTTGAATGCACTGTATGCACGTAATACTTGCATAAGGTTTGCATGCATACCATAACCATAAGAGCAAGTAGCCTTATATATCTCGTTTTCAAGTCGTTTTGGACTTGGTATGGAACCAGCTCTTTCATAAATCAAGTCTGGAGTTGATTTTGATGTAAATCCAAAACTTTTTAGACCCTGATGAAACTCATAACCTGAAAGTTTTTGTGCGAGTTGAGCGATACCTACATTTGATGAATGGACTATTACATTCTCAGCAGACAACCAGTCAAACTTATGTTCATCAGTAATGACCTTTCGACCGATCTTATAACGACCATTATGGCCATTTACTAAGTCATAAGGATTGATAAGCCCCTTTTCAAGTAAGAGAGCAAAGGTGATAGGCTTTATAACACTTCCAGGTTCAAAGCTATACTCTATGACACCACTATTTAACGAAGGATAATCACTGCGTTTGATGCTTTTAGGAAGGTATCTGTTTGAAGATGCAAGAGCATAAATATCACCATTTTTAGAGTTCATTACAGCTATCATAATCTGTTTGGCTCTTAGTTCTAGTTTCATATTATCTAACATTCTTTCGATTTTTATCTGAAGAGATATTGGGATAGTTAACTTGATATCTAAACCATCAATCTCTGGTTTAGTAAAACTATCTTTATTTAAAATGATGTAGGAGTTTACATCGCGTTTACCACGGCTATTTCCATTTTGTCTAGCACTAAGCTCATTATCAAATCTTTTTTCTAGTCCCTTGACACCACTAACTGAAGTATATCCATCATCTTCAAGTTTATGAGGATACCCAATGATGGGTGTAAGAAGATTTCCATAAGGATATTCACGACTCTCACCACTTTCTAGTATACTAAGCCCATGGATTGAGCGTAGACCAGTCTTAGCATTTTTAAGTTCTAAAAAGACCTTAAATCTTCGTAGTTCACGTGCAAGTTTTTTAAGATAGTGTGCTTGAATCTGTGGAATGTTATAGCTAAGTACTACTACACCTTTTCGTCTAGAGAGGCGTTTTTTTATCTCTTGTGTAGTGATACCCGAGTAGATACTAAAAAGCTCGATAAAAAGTTCTTTTTTCTCGGGGTCTATATAGCGAGTGTTTACAACTGCTTTGTATAGTTTCTTTGTCGTTGCTAGATGAAACCCATCTGCACTGATGATACTACCTCTTATAGCACGAGAACTATCTTGAGCATAACTACTTGGTAAGTGACGTGACTTTAAGACGGTGAGGAGCATGACACTTAAAAATATGATAAACCCTAAAGAGATTAGGGCATAAAGAAAGAGGATTTTTTTACTTTTGTTACGGTTGATCATTACCTATAGTTGTGTTCTACCTAACTCTTTGTAAGCGCTGAGAGCTTTGTTTCTTATCTCAAGCATTAGTTTCATGTTTGTTTCGGCTTTACCGATGGCAAGAGCTGCTTGGTGAAGGTCTTTTACTTGTCCAGTTGCTATATCTGCTACTGCTTGTGTTTTTTCTTCTTGAAGTTCATTTACTTCATTGATAGCAGATTTTAGTTGATTAGCAAAGGCTTCTCCACCTGTACTTTCAACTTTACTTTTTTGTTTAAGTAAGTCAGCTGTGCCAACACTAGATAAACTATTTACATTACTCATAAAACTTCATCTCCTCTATTGCAACAGTGTTAATGAACTGTTTGCCATATCTTTTGCACTTTGAAATGCAGCAACATTTGCTTGGTATGAACGTGTCGCTTCTACTAAATCGGCCATTTCGATTACAGGATTAATGTTTGGATATGCAACATAACCACTTGTGTCTGCATCGGGATGATTTGGTTCAAATTTCATTTTTGGTTTTGCATCATCTCTAGATATCTTATCAACTATTACACTCATTATAGCAGGATTTACCGTTTTACCAAATGTTCCTTCATTTAATGGGTCTTGATATTTTGAGCTCCCAGTAGTCCCATTGAGTGCTTTGTTAAACTCATCATTAAAGTTTATAGCCTTAAAAACTACCTCTTTACGGCGGTAAGGTCCACCTTCTTCTGTTCTAGTAGTTTGAGCATTAGCAATGTTACTTGAAATAGTATTTACACGAACTCTTTGCGCCGATAAACCATATCCACTGATATCAAAGCTACTCATAAAATTACTCATTTGCATTATCTCCTCGTAAGCACTTATCAAAGCTACTCATAAAATTACTCATTTTTTATCCCTTAGTTTACTTTTTGTGAAGCTTCTATAACGCTTTTATAGATAAGACTATCTTTTTTCTTTGCACTTACAAGTGCATTAAACATGATGGAGTTTTTACTCATCTCTGTTGTCTCTACATCTATGTCTACACTATTTCCATCATTTCTAGCCATATGACCATCTCTAAAGAAAGTAGTCGGTAGAGTAGAAGACTTCTCATTTTTAAAGGCCATGTGACTATCATCTGTCTTAGCCATTTTAAGCTGTGCCGTGTTGTCTTGAAATATCTCAGCTCTTTTAGCTGCTAAAGCATTCTCAAAACTAATGTCACGAGGTTTGTAGTTAGGAGTGTCAGCGTTTGCTATGTTAGACGCTATCATATCTTGACGAGCTGCACGATAATCCATCGCCGCACTAGCAAGATCTGCTGCTTTTGAAACTGATATGCTCATGACTGACTCCTTTGATAGTTATAAATAAGCAATTTTTGTACCAAAAAGAAGAGACATATTGTGATATAATTATAAAAACAGAGATTTAGGGAGCAGTATATGGGTGCGATAAAATTAGAAGATTTACCATACTACACTTATGATGATTATAAAAACTGGGAGGGGAATGACTGGGAGCTTATTTATGGACAAGCTTACTGCATGAGTCCTGCTCCTATGTTAAAGCACCAAGCTATAAGTAATAACATAGCATGGGAGTTGAAGAATGCTTTAGGAGAATGTGTAAAGTGCAAAGCATATATGCCAGTAGACTGGAAAATAGCGGAAGACACAGTAGTCCAACCAGATAACTCACTCATCTGCCACGAACCACAAAACGAAGCCTACATCACAAAAGCACCCAAAATCATTTTCGAGATCCTCTCTAAAAGTACGGCAAAAAAAGATAAGGGTCTGAAGTACGATCTCTATGAAAAAGAGGGCGTAAGCTACTACATCATAGTTGACCCGACTGATGAGATAGCAAAAGTCTATGAGCTAAAAGATGGCAGATACATAAAAGTGTGTGATGCTAGTGATGAGAGTGTTACATTTAAGCTACAAGAGTGTTTAGAGAGTTTAGAGTTTGATTTTTCTAAGATTTGGGAGTAAGCCTAAAGTAACTTTATAAGTGTCTCTACATTTGCAACTTCTGTATTAACGTAAAAAAATTTAATAATACAAAATATTTTATTTTGGAGAAATTAAGGGATAAAATATCACATTCAGCAAACTTTAAAGAGAGTAGTCTCATAATGACTCTTAAGATTACTAGTGTAATTCAAATATTTCAATTAAGGAGTTCTTTATGAAAAGAGCTGGTTTTACAATGATCGAATTGATCTTCGTTATCGTTATTTTAGGTATTTTAGCAGCGGTTGCTATTCCAAAGTTAACAGCAACTCAAAAAAGTGCAAAAGCACAGACAGTTGAGTCGTTTGTAGGTACTATGAATAGAACTACTATGCCAAGTATGTATGCTAAAGCAGTTAGATCGAATGGATCTATAGTTGGTTTTACAGTGACTGATTATGTTCAAATTCCTGGTGATGTAACATTAGCAGCTGATACAATTACTGCAACTGAGTGTAAACCTGGTGATTTTGGTACATTTGCAACTACTGGGATAGGCGCAACTATATATTGTAGAGATGGGAATGCAACGAACCCACCTGTGTTAAGTTTTATTAATTCTGATGTAAATGCAACTTTAGCTGATACTTACTACCAATAATCCATAACTTATCCACTTTAAGTGGATAAGTATATAGCCCCCTCTCTCCT
>JAYEJR010000172.1:0-6348 GCA_034660715.1 Campylobacterota bacterium
GAAATGTTGACGACTATACATACAAGATAATGAAAGAGACAAAAGTTGGTGGACACAAAGTATGGCAGATGCTTGTAACACCAAAAACTGAAGAGACTATTGATGAAACAGGTTATACAAAGTCTATCGTCTTTGTAAGACAAGATAACTTCGTTATCGTTCAAGCTCTTAACTATATCAAAGCTGGTAAAAAGCTCAAGTACATGATGGTAAAAGGTCTTAAACTCATAGATGGCGTTTGGACTGCTACTGAGATGCAGATGGTAACGAAAAAAGGCAAGAAAATGCTTCATAAAACTGTCTTTAAGTTCTCAGACATCAAATATAACCAAGACTTAGAAGAGTCTCTCTTTACTACTCGTACTTTAGAAAGAGGTCTGTAAAGAGATGCTAAAAAAAGTAGTTGCATCGATCTCTATACTCTCAGTTATAACATGGAGTAACCTTCATGCTAGTGAGCTAGATACAGACTTAGATGGCTTTGATGTTGAAGAAATAGCGACAGAAGAGAGTGACGACTTGGCTGGCTTCGGTGATGAGGGTTCAGACTTAGATGGTTTCAGCGATGAAGATTCACAAGATACAAGTGAAGAAGTTTCGCAAGAACCAAGTAACTACACTCTTAGCGGTAATGTGGCGTTTAAAACATCATATGGAATAAGAGAACATGGTGTTAAGGCTAATAAGTCCGATACTGTACCTGTAGACTACTCTGGTTTTAACCAAGCACAACTCTCATCTTACCTACAGTTTGATGCAAAACTCTCTGACAATTGGAAAGCTAGAGTGAGTGGGGATGCTTTTTATGATGCTATTTACGACCTACAAACTGATAATAGCTATAACCAAGAGACTCTTGATGCTTATCAGACACAACTAAGGTTTGATGATGTTTATCTTCAAGGTCGCCTTACCTCAGATATAGACTTAAAAATAGGTCGCCAGATAGTTGTCTGGGGAAAATCCGATAGTATTCGTATCACTGATGTAATCAATCCTCTAGATAATCGTCTTCCAGGGATGACCGACATAGAAGACCTACGTTTAAGTACTACTATGGCTAAACTTGACTACTACATTGGTCAGTGGAACCTCTCTGCAATGGCTATAGGAGAGAGTAGAACTTTCATTGAAGCAGCTCCAAGAAGTGAATTCTTCCCTGTTGATAAAATTTTTCCAAATGCTCCAGACCCTTTTATAGAGTTAGAACAGCCGGAACACTCCTTGCAAAATATGCAGTATGCTCTTGCAGCAAATGGAGTTTTTTCAGGGTGGGACTTATCATTTTATGGGGCTGATGTTCTAGACTCTAAATGGCATATAGAAGGCTCCATTCCTGCTAGAAGTGCTAAAAGAGTAGTATCAAAAATCCAAATGTTAGGATCAGCTATCAATATAGCTACTGGTTCATGGCTTCTCAAAAGTGAAGCTGCTTATATAAATGGTGTCAGGTACAACTCAACTCAAGATAAAAAAAGTAGACTTGATGCTCTTATAGGAGTTGACTATATGGGTGTTTCTGACACTGTTCTCTCACTTGAAGTTGCTAACAAGCATATCTTTGATTATGAGGCTCAGATGTCTGGTTTTACACTTGGGTTTATACCCGACTATACTGAAGAAGATGAAGTACAAACTGCCTTGCGTGCAACTCACTCTTTTTCAAACGACTCCATAAATGCCACTGCACTTTTAAGCATGTTTGGTCACAACTGGGAATATGGTGGATTTTTTAGAGCAAGTCTTGAGTATGATGTTATGGATGCAGTTGTGGCAAACTTTGGGGTTATCAACTACCTAAGTGCTGCAAAGTCGGAGGATAAACCTATGATAGATGCTATAAGTAATAACGACAGAGTCTTCGCTGATATCACTTATAGTTTTTAGGTACTTTACTTAGCTATGAGACCTTTTTGAGTTAGAAACTCAAAAAAGGTGTCTGCCATCTTCTCATAGCCTTTTTCGTTTGGATGAACATCATCATTTTTTAGAGAGTCAGTTAAAGTTATCTCTTGCATAACTCCATCTTCGAGTAAAATATCCATCTCTTGTGCTACTTCATAATAAACCGGATGCACTTCAAATCCAAAACCATAATAATCAGGTAGACCTACTAAGATTACCTCTGCACCTGATTCTCTTATAAGTCTGACCATAGAAACTAGATTCTTCTTTAATCTTTCTGTAGACATCTGTGTAAAGATATCATTTGCTCCATGACAGAGTATAACTAACTCCGGTTTAGCTTCAAGATACTCAGATAAACGCGATAAGCCAGCATGAGAGTACTCTCCATCTACACCAGCACTTATAACACTTTTACCAACTCTTTGTTCTAAGTATTTTGGGTAACTAAACTCATACCCTACTCCAAAACCATTAGTTAGGCTATCTCCAAACGCTAGTATCATACTTCTCTCTTATAATCTTTTAGAGTATTATAATTTCTATCATTGACTTCTGTCAAGGTCTACTCTTTAGTATTTCGTTATACTACTTCTCTAAACCAAAATATTGAAGGATAAACTATGTTACTAAAGAAAAATGCCATTCAACAAGTTTCAAACGATGTGATGAATATGCTACACGAAGAAGAGATAGAGATTATAAACAGTTTTCACGATGCAGCTCTTGCAAAAGATGTAGCAAAGATAAATGAACTCTTTCCTGTAGTTGAGTTTGATGTAGAAGATCACTTCACAACCGAAGAAGATATGATGGAGCAGAGCCAGTTTTATGGAATGCAGATGCACAAAAGTGAACATGACAGTCTAAGAAAAAAACTTAAAACTCTTAAAGAGCACTGGGCAGCACACACAGACCCACAAGAGATACAAAGATTTTTAGAAGAAGAGTTTAAACACTGGATGGAACTACATGTTGCTAGATGGGACGCTGAGACTGCTATGCATATTGGTGACACTAACTAACAATTAAAATGATACAATACCCATAAATTAACACAGGGTAACTTATGGACTTTTTTAAACTCTTAAAAACACTCAACTCTGCTCAAGCTTCTTGGCAGATAACTTTAGCGATAGTCTTAGGAATGATAAGTGGTTTCTTACCGCTTGCAACTCCTATCAATTTCCTTATACTGTTTATAGCTTTTGCTATTAACATTCCTTTAGCAGTATTTTTTCTGATGAGTGTTCTCTTCGCAACACTTGCCTTAGCTCTTGACCCTGTTTTTGCCACTCTTGGGTTTGAAGTTTTAAATGCTTCTGCATTAAAAGAGATATTTACTTCCATGTATAACTATGCTCCAACACTATGGAGTTCTTACAACTACACTATCCTTATGGGAAGCCTACTTATTTCTCTTCCTTTAGCACTTACTATGTTTCCTATCTTAAACCGACTTATAGACAAGTACCGTGATGTTTTAGAAGCAAAGTTTAAAGACTCTAAGTACTTCTCTTGGTTAAACCCATATAGTGAAAAGAAAGTCTCTAAAAAGCCTGGTGTTATGAGATGGTGGGCAGCAGGTCTGTTTGTAAGTATAGTGGTGTTTATAGCTGCTGTTTTACTACTGCTCATTGACCCTGTTATCAAGTTCGCTCTTGAGTACTCTCTCTCAAAAGTATCACAAAGAACTGTGCAGATAGATTCTGTTGAGAGTAAAGTTTTTCAAGCAAAACTAGATATCAACAATATCTCTTTTTTAAACAACGGTGAGTCAAAAACAGATGATATAAATGTTGACAAAGTAAGTTTACAACTTAACACAGAGCATCTACTAGAGAAGAAGATTGATTTTGAAATCATCTCATTTGGAAACATTACACTCAATACTTCTATAACAAAAAAAGAGGAACCTGTTGAGGCTAAAAATAGTGATACTAATGCAAAAGATGCTAGCAGTTCTTTTGAGACACCAGAACTTCCTAAAGCAGAAGACCTTATAGCAAAAGAGGGACTAAAATCTGTTGCAGCCGCTAAAGAGATACAAAAAAACATAACTGCTATCACTGAAAAATGGAGTAAGTTCGCACAAGGTGATGGACAAAAAGAGAAGATAGCTTCGATAGAGAAGAAGATAAAATCATTAGAGAAAAAGGCAGGTAGTGTTAAATCACCTGAGCAGATTCTTCCTATCGTTCAAGAAGCAGATGCACTTAAAAAAGAGCTAGAAGCTATAAACTCCGAACTCACTCAAATGAGTAAAGAGTACGAAAAAGATAAAAAGACTATAGAACGCCATATGAAAGAGATACAGACTCTTCCTATGGAGGACTACAATCATCTAGCAAGTAAGTACTCACTTGATGGTAATGGTGCTATGAACTTTATAGGGACTTACTTCTCATCTTCTTTAGAGAAGTACCTTCGTATGGGTACAAAGTACTATGAAATGGCTAAACCTTACATCTCAAGTGAAGAAGAGGAACTAACACCTGAACAAGAGAGAATGCAAGGTAGATGGATAAAGTATGCAAGTACTAAACCATACCCAGACTTTGTTATCCAAAAGCTAAACGCCAACATCATCCTAAACCAAGTGAACTATGACCTAAAGATAAAAGATATTTCAGATGATCAAAAAGTTTATAACAAACCTCTTACAGGCTTGATGACAAGTAAAAGTAGCGACTATAAGCTATTTAAGCTTGACTTTGAACATAATGAACTGGGCAAAGATATCCTTACCTCTGCTAACTCAACAATCAAAGAGTACAAACTACCTGAGTATAATGCTATAGAGAGTCTATCTATCAACAACTCACTTATAGATGAGAGTTCAACTCTAATAGTGACAGACTTTGAAAACATAAACGCCAAGATATCTGCAGACTTTGTTAAAACTGCTCTTGTCTACTCAGCATCTTCTTCGATGACTGACAAGGCTATCAGTAATATACTCTCAAATATCACAAGCTTTAGTGTAGACTCTTCTATAGGTGGAACACTTGATGAACCTGAGATAGCACTCACAACTGACCTTGATAAGAAGATAGCTAAAGGTCTTAAAACTCAAGTAAGTAAAGAAGTGAAGAAGTATCAAAAAGAGCTTCAAGTTACAATTAACAAAGAGTTTAAAAAACAGTTAGGAGATCTTGACTTAGGAGAGTTTAGTGATGTTGAAAAACTTCTAAACGCCAACACAAAAGACTCAAATGCACTAGAAAATATCATAGAGAAAAATATATCTCAAGATGCTTTACAAAAACAACTTAGTTCAAAAGCTCTTGGTGGGTTTATAAATAAACTGAAATTTTAATACTGCTATAGGTTATATAAGCAAACGCCATTGAGTTATATGGGGTTTGTTTTTATCAATAAAGCTAAATTAAGAATTTACATTGTTCTTTCTCTTTTATTCAGATATACTGCGGTTAATGAAAGATGATTCAAGTTACATCTTTAGTCTGCTTTATATTGATAACTCCATGTTAACAGTGCATCCATCCTAAAAGAAAACTTTATATTATATTTTATCGCCAATTTTACTTCACTTTTAAAATCTTGAATTAATCTTACAAATGTCGCGGAATAGAGCAGTTCGGTAGCTCGTCGGGCTCATAACCCGAAGGTCGTAGGTTCAAATCCTACTTCCGCAACCAATTCTAAACCCTTTATACATAGGTTTTATAACAATATATTTTTAACAATTTTAACTACACTTATATCTTCGTATCAATAAGAAAAATTAAACACTTTTAAAAAACACTCAACTTGTTATCTCCCTATTGTTAAGTAAATGAATACAAAATTTAAAACAAAAGGAAACATATATCGACTAGAAACATAAAACAGACGCAAAAAGTAAAAGTACTTTTAAGACTTCTAGAGAATCAAGAAAATATTGAAATAGCTTGTAGCAAAGCTGGACTAAACATTGAATCTACAAAAAAATTCTTATCAATAAACTAAGAACTTCATTCTCTAAATTCACCTAAAATTAAACTAATGTCACTCACGGCATTGTTTTAATCTACCTCTCTTTATCCACTTTAAAAGAATTACACAACTTACTAAATAGCGACAGTTAACTACACTATACTGAATGCAATTTCATAATACTCGATCTGTATTTGACTTCGTTTTTATAATTCTGTAAAAACTCAATAACTACAGGTTGTTGAACTTCCTTAAGGGACATTTTGTCCTTTTAATGGATTATTTAACAAATAGCAGAACACTTTGTCCAAATAATGGCTTATTTCATGCTAAAAGGACACTTTTTACTTAAGGTTGATTTTGTTAAAAACGAAAATTAGTGGTTATTGTCACTATTCTTGACAAAATCAAGCAGATTTCTACTTTTGAGGGGATATTTTTTGTGTTCCATTAATTATGGATATTAAGTCTTAGTTCACTATAATGGGAATGAATAAATAGTTA
>JAYEJR010000173.1:0-6328 GCA_034660715.1 Campylobacterota bacterium
TTTTGAGTAGACTTTCGCTTTTTGAACTGGTGCAACAGCTACGATACTTGGTGTTGCATATGCGCCAGCTACTCCAACTGACATTCCGTTTGAAAAACCAACAGTCTGTGTTGCTCTTCTTGTATTCTAGTATAATCGCAACAATAAAATAACGGGAACAAATATATGTTAATAAACAATAGAGTAATTTCATACAAAAACTTTTTACACGACGAGAGTGTAAAACTAGACGATAGTCAAGAGTTCATCGACTTTATAAATGCTGGACATGATTTTCTTATAGAAAACATCGCTGCTGGTCGTCCTATTTACGGTGTAACAACTGGTTATGGTGAAGCTGGTCAAAACTATGCGGCGTTTGAAGAGGCACAAGAGCTTCAAAAAAACCTTTATAGTTTTCATGGTTGTGGTGTTGGTAACTACTTAAGTCAAGAGGTTTCTCGTATCATGGTTACTATCCGTATGATTAGTCTCTCTAAGGGGAAAAGTGGCGTAAGTTACGACCTACTCAAGCGTTTTGAGATGCTTCTCGTGAAAAAAATCTATCCACTTATTCCTTCTCAAGGTTCAGTAGGGGCGAGTGGTGACTTAACGCCACTCTCATACATTGCAGCAGTTATCGCTGGAGATAGAGAGTGTTACTATGAGGGTAAAGTAAGAGATACTGCTGAGCTTTATAAAGAACTAGGAATAGAGCCATATGTGTTCAAGCCAAAAGAAGCACTTGGTATCATGAATGGAACTGCTGCAATGTCAGCTATCTCTATCGATGCTATTGAGAAGTTTGAGACTATTTTAGCTACTACAGAGTCTTTTGTTGCTTCTGTATTTGAGCTTCTTTTAGGTGATACAACACCACTAGAGCCTTTTGTTCACGACTCAAAACCATTTGATGGACAGCGTGCAACTGCGGCAAATATCTTAGCAAAATGTACAGGCTCAAAACTGACTCACGAAGCATTTGGTCGTTATGATCAGTTTCACCTTGAAGCTGAGCAGAATATCCAAGATAGATACTCTATCCGCTGTGCTCCACAAGTTTTAGGTGTAGTTCATGACAACCTTACTATCGCTAAAAAGTGGATAGAGACAGAGATAAATGGTGTAAATGACAACCCGTTAATCGACCATATCGGTAAAAAAATCTACACTTCTGGTAACTTCTACGGTGGTTATGTTTGTCATGCTATGGATACTATGCGTATCTGTGTTGGTAATGTTGCTGACCTACTTGACAAAGAGTTCGGACTCTTAGTTGACCATAAGTTCAACAAAGGTTTAGGAGAGTCTCTTAAACTAAACAAAAAGTCTACTCATCACGGTTTTAAAGCTATGCAGATTACTTTGAGTTCTTTAACTGCTGATGTTATCATGAACACAGTTCCAGCATCACTTAACTCTCGTCCTACAGAGTCTTTTAACCAAGATAAAGTAAGTATGGGAACAACTGCTGCACTTCACTTTGCTAAACAGCTTCCAGATCTGACTAATATGTTAAGTATAGCTATCATCGGTATGGCACAAGCAGTTGACCTTCGTGGTAAGAGCGAAGTATCTGAGTTCTTAGCAGCAAACCACACAAAAATTCGTGCAGAGGTAGATGCTTTAGAGTTTGATAGACGTATGGATGTTGATATTAAAGTTATCAACAAAATGATTCTTGAAGGTGCATTCGCATAATGAGTATGAAAAAAGTCTTAGTTACAGGTTCTACTGGAGCCATAGGTGAGGCTTGTGCAAGAGCTTTTAGTGAAGCTGGTTATTTTGTCTATCTTCACTACCGCTCAAACCAAGAGAAGGCACAAAAGCTCTGTGAGGAGCTAGGTAACGCTGAGACTATCGGTTTTGACATAGCAGACAAAGCAGCGGTAAATGCAGCTTTAGAGAACTTAGAAGTGGATGTTCTTGTAAATAACGCAGGTATCACAAAAGATGCACTCTTTTTCTTCATGGAAGATGAGGATTGGTCTAGTGTAATCGATACCTCTGTGAATGGTACTTACTACGTAACAAAAGCGCTTATGCGAAACATGATTAAAAATAAAAAAGGTTCAGTTGTTAATGTAGCTTCAGTATCTGGTCTTGTTGGAAACCCTGGTCAGACTAACTACTCAGCGGCTAAGGGTGCTATGATAGCGTTTACAAAGTCCCTGAGCGCGGAAGTAGCGCGATACGGCATAAGAGTAAACGCTGTGGCTCCGGGTCTTATAGCATCAGAGATGACAGAAGATTTAGACCTCAAAGCGATGAAAAAAACTATACCACTCAAGCGTATAGGCAAGCCAAGTGAAGTGGCCGATTGCGTCTTTTTTCTCGCAGATAGAGCGACATTTGTTACAGGGGAGACTCTTAACATAAGCGGTGGAATGGTTAGAACCTAATGCAAGAAACCGTAGTCCTCGTTCCAACGTACAACAACCCAAAAACCATTAAAGCGGTAGCTAAAGATCTCCAAGAGCATCATTATGAAGTTATTATCATCGATGATGGTTCTGATGAGAACATAGAGGCGATGTTTAATGAAGACGAGAAAGAGAACCTTCACTTTGTAACGCACCAAGAGAACTCCGGAAAGGGTTCGGCCATTATGAGTGGTATGAGAAAAGCTAAAGAGCTTGGCTACACTCATGCAGGAAGCATAGATGGTGATGGTCAGCATTTGGCCAAGGAGATGGTAAAGCTTACATCGGTCTATAAAGAAGATAGTATCTTGATAGGTGCAAGAAATCTTGATATGACAAATGTGCCTTTTGTCTCAAAGTTTGGTCGTTGGTTCTCTAACTTCTGGGCAAAATGGGATACTGGCTACCCTATAGAGGATTCACTCTCAGGGTATAGAATATATCCTATCTCCATTTTAGACCTCCCTATAAAATCTTCGCGTTTTGACTGGGAGATGGAGGTTCTTGTACGTCATGCTGATAGTGGCAGAGTGATTGAAGAGGCACTTATCGAGTGTTATTATCCAAATCCTGAAGATAGGGTTTCTCATTTTACTGATATGGATACACTAGCGATTGTATGGGTACATATACAGATACTCCCATTTAAGTGGCCTCGCATGTTACTTAACAAGATACTAGGAAAATAGTTTGGCAACAAAACAGCGGGGAAGTGGCTGGAGTATCAAACTAGTCTTTAATCTTTATAAGCTATTTGGCTATAAGTTCATCTATTATCTTATGTATCCCGTTTCACTCTTTTACGCACTCATCTCTACAAACGTAAAAACCGCTTTAAGGGACTATTACGCTCACTTAGGAATAGAGATGAGCTTTTACCGGTACTTTCAACACTCTCGTATTTTTGCCGTGACGATGGTTGATAGGTTCATAACAAAAGCGGACCCAGCATCTTACAAGTTTGTGTATGACAACCCAGATAGACCATTGGAAATCTTCTCAAATGCCACGATATTGATGTTTTCTCATTTTGGTGGTTGGGCGGCATCTTCAAACAGCTCACGCTCTACTAACATTATGAATATTGTTATGCAAGAGGCACTCAAAGATGACATCAAAGAGTTAGAGGAGTCCTTAGGCTATAAAGAGACACTTAAGGTCATTGATATCAATAAAGGGCCTATCGCTGTCTCCATCGCCATCGCAAATGCTCTCATGGCAAACGAGGTTGTAGCTATCATGGCGGATCGTGCTTCAAATCCAAATGCGACAATAGCGGTTGACTTTTTAGGAGAAGAGGCTCTCTTTAACAAAAACCCTTTTCAAATAGCCTATAAAATGAAGAAACCTCTCGTTGCATACTTTGTTATGCTCACAGGTATACAAGAGTATAAAATAGAGTTTATAGAGATAGACATGGACTATGATAAAAAAGCAAACGAGGCTATACTAGAGGCGGTTTTAGAGTATGTCAAAAAGTATGAAGAGGTAGTGAAACGCTACCCCGAGCAGTGGTTTAATCTCTATGACTTCTGGAAAAAGCCTTAGATGAGTCTCTCTAGCGTTGGGACAATCATCTCTTTGGCGTTTGCTCCAGCCTTTCTTATCTACATAAACTACTTTTCTCCCGATGAGAGCTCTTTTTTTTATATGGGAGCGAAGCTAGTTCCCACACTCTACTCTCTAGTCTTTCTCTCTCTTTTTACCGCAGCCGTCTTTTCTAAAAAACATCTTGTCTTAAAACTGACAAAAAAGTTTTATAAGGAGAACCTAGGAGAAAAAGAGCAGGAGTACCTCAAGAGAGGCGATTTTTATTGGATGATGGTTACTTTCTCAAACACCATAGCTCTTATCGGAGTTGCCTATCTTGCCGATGACACCACATGGGCACTCTACAGCTCTGTTGGCTGGTATATCTACTTCTTGTGTGCCTTGTTACTTCAGATAGCATACGGGAAGCTTTTTTATAAATCAAAAAGCTTTAAAGAAGAAATTTGATTATGATATAATCATAGAAAATATGTGGAGGTGTTACTGATGAATAAGCATGAAATACTATCCAAACTAAAAGAGATTAAACCTCGGTATGAAAAAGAGGGTTTGATACTCTTGGGACTCTTTGGAAGTTATGCAAAAAATACCCAAACTAAGTATAGTGATATTGATTTAGCCTATAAATTAGATTATGATAAGTTTTCTAAAAACTATCAAGGTGGATTTGCAAAACTACTCCGAATAGATGATATAAAAAAAGAGTTACAATCAATATTTAAAGCACCTATTGACCTTGTTCCTGATAGTAACAAATCCATTTTAAAAGACTTAGTAAATGTCTAGTGGTTTTGATAGACTCAAAAAAATTTATGAGTGCATAGAGGATATAGAGTTCATTTTAAGTAATAATGATATAAAAATAACACATGCTATTGAAGATAGAATAATTAAACCTGCTATTAGGATGAATATAGTGAGGATTGCTGAGCAGTTTTCAAAACTAAAAGATGATAATAGATTCCAAATACTTGAAAACTTCACTAGCGATGACTTAAAGGGAATATCTTCTGTTAGAAACTATATTGCACATGATTATGATAGTACAGATGATAATATCATTGAAGATGTAGTGAGGTATAACCTGCCTGTATTTAAAGGTATCATAAAAGAATTATTGAAAGATTAGCTTTCACCTAGTTTTCTTATTCTCAGGGCTTACCTACTTTAGCCGATGATACTACATGGGCATTCTACAGCTCTGTTGGCTGGTATATCTACTTCTTCTGTGCCTTATTACTTCAGATAGTATACGGAAAGCTTTTTTATAAATCAAAAAGCTTTAAAGAAGAAATTTGATTATGATATAATAATAAAAAGCGACGGAGGTATTTGATGTATAACTCTAAAAATGAAATCATGGATTTTTTAAGAGTTCTTAAGCCTGAACTCACCTCTGAGGGTATTGTTTCGTTAGGACTTTTTGGCTCTATAGCTAAAGATACTAACAGTGATACAAGTGACATAGACATAGTCTATGAGACTTCAGAAACTTTCATAAACAAGCACAAAGGTTGGAGTGCTTTTACTTACCTCAATACTCATCTACGAGATAAAATAGCTCATAAATTTAACAGACATGTGGATATGTTTGATCTTAATAGCTCTTCTAGTTTTAAAGATAAAATTGCTCAAGAGGCACTCTTTGTATAACAGGGATGATCTTGATAGAGTTAAGTTAATACTCGTAAAAATAGATTACATTTTAGACATTTCCGCAAATGGAGTTGTGAAATCACTAGAAGATGAAAAAACCACACGACCCGCAATTATGATGCATCTAACTTCTATAGCTGAGCAGTTTTCAAAAATTAAAGATAAAAAATTGTTGAGTAATTTTAATGATGAGGATGTAAAAGGTGCTATAGATACTAGAAACTTTATTGCTCATGATTACGAGGGTGTTAACTTACCGATTATAGAGTTTATTATAAGAGAAAGATTACCAATTCTCAAAGTTGAAATAATAGAGCTGTTAAAATAATCAGCTTTGAAGAGGCTCAAAAAAGAGCCTCACATCTACCTCAAACAATTTAGCCAACTTACACAGATGTTCAAGGTTAAATTTCTTATCATGGGAATAGTTTTCAGCGTTTGCATAAAAACCTGATGATTTCTGCCTTATAGAGAGGGCAACCTCCAGCTGACTTAAACCTTTTTTCAATCGAATCCTTTTCACATTTGCAGATATAGTTGTAAAATAGTCATCTAGTTCACTTTTTGTAACAATATCTGGTAAATTAAACATTATTATTCCTATAGGTAGTATTTCTATAAGCTTACTTATTGTAATATCTTTTATTAATTACCATTAGAAATCATTTCTATAGAGATAATACAAGGATAAAAATGAAGAAAAAATTAATAGCATCGTT
>JAYEJR010000174.1:0-6218 GCA_034660715.1 Campylobacterota bacterium
ATGTTTTTCTTTTTTTATAGGTTCAATAATAACTCTATTGTTCTCTACAATTATATTTACCATATCACCAATTGCTAAATGCAAATCTTTAATAATATCTTTTGGAAGTCTAAGCCCTTGAGAGTTACCCCATTTAGAAATTTTAGCTGTCATAAAAACTCCTTGTATATCCGAAGTATATCATATGACTATTAATATCTTTCTAATTCAGAATATGTAGTGTTAAAAGAGTTAACACAATTTTACACTATCTTTTAATATTTTGCTATAATTGTATATGACTATAGACAACTACAATAAGGTGCAAGTATGTTAGAAAAACTCTTCAAGTTTCAAAATCGACTCAAAAAGGCTAATAAAATTGAGTATAGAAGATATCTCTATAGTGAGATAGACTTCACAGACAGGATGATTGCAGTATTTGGTGCAAGAGGTGTTGGAAAGACAACACTACTTTTTCAGTACTTACAAGAGTTAGAAGCATTAGATAAAAAAGCACTCTATATCTCTATGGATTATCCATTTCTTACTGGTGTAGACTTGATAGAAGTTGTTGAAGAGTTCGTAGAGGGTGGGGGAGAGTACATTTTACTAGATGAGGTTCATCGCTATAATGATTTTAGTGCATACCTAAAAACCATCTATGACCTTTTTGATATTTATGTTATCTTTACAGGGAGTAGTGCTACTTCTATTTTAAGTGCTAAAAGCGACTTAAGTAGACGAGTAACACTCTATAGCTTAAATGGGTTTTCTTTTAGGGAGTATTTAGAGGTAAAGTACAATAGTAGTTATAGTGCTATGAACTTAGAAGCACTTATAGAAAATCACATCTCTTTAAGCAAAGAGATACTCAAAGAGAGAGCATCACTACTTGATGACTTTAAAGAGTATCTCAAAACAGGCTATTATCCATTTTATTTTGATAAGCAGTCATCTTACTATCAGAGTCTGCTTAATACTATAAACTTAACGATAGATTTAGATCTTACATCACTCGGTTTGATAGAACAAAAGTATACATATAAGCTTAAAAAACTACTTGAAGTTGTGTGTGAGAGTAAACCGTTTGAAGTCAACTATAGTAAGATAGCAACTATGGCAGAGATAAGTAGAGCAAAACTGTATGACTACATAGGGTTTCTAGATGATGCTCAGATGCTACTCTTGGTCGATGAGTATGTAAAAGGTATCAAAAAGATCAATAAACCAGCAAAAATTTATCTTAATAACACTAACTTACTCTTTGCCTATTGTGAAAAAAGTGAACTTGGAACACAAAGAGAGACTTTTTTTGCCAACCAAGTCTCTGTCACAAACAGACTCAACATCGCAAAAGAGGGAGACTTTCTAGTAGATACAAAATATCTTTTTGAAATTGGCGGAGAAAATAAGAGTTTCAAACAGATAAAAGATTTAGATTTTAGTTATGTAGTCTCTGATGATATAGAAGTAGGTCATGGCAATAAGATTCCACTTTGGTTATTTGGGTTTTTATACTAAAAATATTCTCAAATTTGTCGATATTAATGTTAAGAAATATTATAATAATGAAAGATTATTAAACAAAAGGATTTGTTATGGGTATATCATCACTTGGAGCTGGATCAAGCATACTTACTCAGGATGTACTAGACCAACTAAGAGCTGCAGATGAAGCAAAGTTTGTAGCACCACTGGACTCTCGTTTAGATAGTGTTAAGGATGAGTCAGCAGCTTTTGATGTACTAGATGCTCACATGGACAATGTCTACGGAAGTTTAAAAAGTCTCACTGAGTACGGTGTTTTTGAGTCTCGTACTGCATCTTCAAGTAATGAAGACTTTGTAGGAGTGAGTGCTTTAGAGAGTAGTGATGTTCAAGACTTTACTATAGAGGTCGGACAACTTGCTACAAAAGAGATAGTTCAGAGTGGACAGTTTTCTGGTAAAGATGCTCTTATATCTGATGGAACAGGTGGTGGACAGCTTGAGCTCTCTGTAGGGAGTGAAAGCTATACTATCGACTATGCAGCAGACACTACGCTTGAAGGTTTAAAAGAACTTATAAATAAAAATGCTGATGAGGGTGTAACAGCTTCCATAGTACAGATAAACGATGGAGACTTTAGACTTGTTCTAAGTGCAGTCGAGAGTGGAGAGGGACAAGGGATATCGATCACAGATGTAGTAGGTCAAGGTGAAACACTTCTCGATGCTTTAAAGCCTGATCCAGATGCTATAGCAGATCCAAGTAACTTAGTAGATGGTATGACAAGTGTGCAAGCTGCTGTAAATGCAGAGTTTAAATACAATGGAATAGACATCATTCGTACAGATAATAGTGTAGATGACCTGCTTTCAGGTGTAACACTTACTCTTAAAGATGCAGAAGTTGGAAAAGTGATGAACATTAGTGTTCAGCAAAATAGTGAACACATAGAAGAGAGGTTTACTAACTTTATAGACAAGTATAACTCTGCAATGTTTCAACTAGATACTGATACAAAGTCTTCACAAGATGTGTCTGAGAGAGGAGTCTTCTCAAGTGATAGTACGATTAAAGGCATGAAAAACTCTTTGATAAGTATGCTTGCTTCAGCTGGTGAAGGAGTAGGAAAACTTGAAGACTTCGGAATAGAACTAGACGATGATGGTAGACTCTCTTTAGATGCTGAAGTACTAAATACTAAGCTGAGTGAAGATCCAGTAAGTGTTCAAGCATTTTTCATAGGTGGAACTTTTACAAACGAAGATGGAAACACTACTGAGGTAACAGGTGCTTTTGTAGAGATGGAAGATGAAGTTGCAAAGTATAGTAAGTATAACAATGTACTAGACCAGTTTAAAGACTCTATGAAAACACGATATGACTCACTCACAGAACAAAAAGAGAAAGCGATAGAGAGACTAGATGCTAGTTATGCTATACAAGCGAAGAAGTTTGCTGCATATGATTTAATCATATCAAAATTCAACACAGCATCAAATATGTTTACTCAGATGATAAACGCTGAAATAGCGGCAAATAGTTAAAGAAAATATTTCAAGTGCCGATATAAATACCATGAAAGAAACTAACAATGATGAAGAAAAAGGATCTGAAATGTATGCTAATACTGCACATAATATTTATGCACAAAACGACATGGGAATCGAGTCTCCAGCGAAACTGATAGAGATGTTATACGAAGGTGTTCTTCGTTTTAATGCACAAGCAAAAAAAGCTATCAAAGATAATAACATTGAGAAGAAATTCTACTGGACAAACCGTTCTATCTCTATCATCACTGAACTTATATCTGTTTTAGACTTTGATCAAGAAGGTGATATTCCTGCTTATCTCTCAGGTCTTTATAACTATCAGATTCAGATTTTATCTGAGGGTGCTGCTTATGACAAGATAGAAAAACTTGATGAGTGTAGTAATGTCTTCAAAAATCTCCTTGAAGCATGGAGAGAGTCAACTGATGTGGCTAGTTAATCTCAAAATAGCTCTTATAGAAAAAGACTTAGAGAGATTAAGTAAGTTGATGGACTCTACTCCTCAACTTGAAACAAAAGAAGAGATGCAAGAAGCGCTTGTTTTGATAGAACAGGCTAAAGAGTTGGTATTTGGGCTCAAAGAAGAGACAAAAATATCTATGCAACAGATACAAAAAAACAAAAACTTCCTAAAATCTACACAAGCTCCAACAACTGGTAAACTAGATATAACTTCTTAAAGTACTCTATTTTTTCTTAGATATCCCAAACTTCAAACTTCTTATAGTGTACTCACTCACAACTGCACCTTTTCGCATGCTTAGTATATGTTCTACTGCATCGGCTATATCTGAGGGGAGAAGCTTTTCATCTTCTTTAGTACTTGTCTCAAATCGTAACTCATCATAAAACGCCGACTCAGTCATGTCGGGGTTAATGTTTGTGATGCTAAGTCCACTCTTTCTTGTCTCTTCAAAAAGTGAATCACTAAAGGCTCTTAGACCCGCTTTTGTAGCAGAGTAAACGCCAGCAAATTTACTTGCTCTAATGGCTTCAATACTATTGATATTAATGAGATAACCCTCAGTTTTTTTAAGACTTCTGAGTGTGGCGTTTGTGAGAAGCATGGGTGCAGTGAGGTTTAGAAAAGTCATATCTGTAATGGTCTTGGCGTTTAACTCTTCATGGGGTTCAAACCTTCCAAATCCAGCGGTGTTTACTAGGATGTGTATCTCTTTTTGTTTGAGAGTTTCGCAGAGTGTTAGTGTCTCTTTTTCATTTGATAAGTCACAAGAGATAGCTTGAAAGCTTGGGCTGTTAAAGATCTCTGTGGTGATGCTTCTACTTATCCCTATGACACTATAACCTAACGTTAGTAGTCTCTGTGTTATCTCTTTTCCTATACCAGAGCTTGCCCCTGTAACAACTGCTTTTAACATCTTCATTTCCTCACTTTTAGGTATACTCTCTTTATGAAAAATATATACATAACAGATTTAGACCATACATTTTTACAAAATGATTTATCTTTGAGTGATTATACTAAAAAAACTTGGAACTCTTTTAGTGATGACTCTATTATGAGCATAGCTACTGCGAGAACCTACATGAAAACAGCTCAGTTTCTTGATGGTCTTGTTGTAAATGCTCCTATGATTTTACTTGATGGGGCACTTATTGCGACTATGGATAAACAGATTATCGAGACAAAAACACTTGGTCGTGATGTGAGTGATATGATCATCGATGAGGGGTGGAAGTTTGGTATATACCCTTTTGTACTATCGCTCTCAGATGAGAAAAAGCTAAAAGAGAGTTTTTTACATGACAATGTTCTCAATAAGTACCAAAAAGACGTACTCAAACGCTACTCCACTGATGACAATCTTGTCGCATATGATGGTATAAGAGCGGAAGATAAAAACTTTAAAATCGTCTATATGGGAGAAGAGGAGCAGTTAGTTGAACTTCATGAGCATCTTGTAAATATCTTTGGTGATGACTTGAAGTTTATATTAGCTCCTGAAGCCTATACTGGGTGTCACTTTTTGACTATTTTACATAAAGAAGCAGATAAGTCACACGGCATCAAAAGTGTAAGTGAATATGTAGGGTTTGACTTGAAAAACCTCACTGTTTTTGGTGATAACTTCAACGATATAGGAATGTTTGAACTTGCAGGAACTTCAGTAGCCGTGGCAAATGCACAGCCTGAAGTCAAAGAGATGGCAAGTTTTGTCTCTATTCATACCCATGAAGAGGATGCAGTTGCGAAGTACTTAGAGAGTCTTCGTTAAAACTTATACTTTGAAATATTCAGATATTTTACACATTTTCAAGTCGCGTTTAGGATTGTAGCCAGGTATTTTCTTTTGAACAAGTTTCACTTGTTGACAACCATCAACTGAACCTATGATTTTAAAAAGGTCATACTGGTTTTTTCTTCTTACTTTATAGCCATTTTTATATACTTTAGTCTCATATATTTTAAGTTGACCTTGTACTACTTCATAGTTGTAAACTTCACCAGTCTGAACAACTTTTAGTAAGCCTTGAGGGTTAAAAAGAAGCTCTAGTACTTCGTTCCTCTCTTTTCCTATGTAATTCCCAAACGCCACAGTTTTGTTGAGTTTAGCAGATGAGAGTTCCCATGAGCCTAGAAGGGTTTGTTTGGTGAAGTTTTGGGCATGGAGCGATGTGAAAATGAGGAGTAGTGTTAGTATGAGTTTCATTGTTTGCCTTTGCTTTTGCTAAGAAGTTTACTATAGTTTCGAACAGAGTCGTATGTAGTATAAGTTTTCTTTCTCATTTATGTACTCATTTTCAGTTTGAGTATCTCGAATCATTTGTGCTGAAGTGATACTAGTCTTAGAATCAAAATCTTTTTCGCAATTGTTATTTTTACACTCTACTTTGAGTGTGTCTTGAGTTTCAATATGGCTCATGATGTTTTCTGACATATTAGCTTTTGCCCTTACAATAGCTATCTTTTTAGCCATTAGTATATCTTGGCTAATGTTAGCATAGCCAATGCTACATATGTAACCATCTCTATTAGAGTTTTTAATCCAGCTTGGTTTATTTGAAGTCAAAGGCATGCTCTGAGGCTCTAGTTTTGCACAACTGCAAAAATTTAACATCAGTAGTAGCAGGGCTATATTGAGAAATAATAGCTTTTTCATACGGTTTCCATTCCTGAAGTATTTTTTAGAATAATAACTATCATATCATTAATAAAAGATAATATATATTATG
>JAYEJR010000175.1:0-6119 GCA_034660715.1 Campylobacterota bacterium
ACCGTTATATTAACATCACTAACAAGGAGAATTTTGATTAATCTAGACAAAAAAATATTTCAAGTACTCTCAAACCCTGACAATGGAGAAGTTAGTGATGATACAACTTTTTACTACTCTCAAAAAAACAATATTATTTCAGCAGAATACAATGGTGGAGATATACTAAAAGGCAACCTGATAGGTAAGCAGTTAGAAGATGGTAGATTTGATTTTGTGTATCACCATATCAATGTTGATTCAAAGTTGAAAATCGGCAAATGCTTATCAAACGCCACTCTACTCGATGATGGAAAGATAAAACTGCAAGAAGAGTGGCAGTGGCTATGTGACGATTTATCAACAGGTATATCTGAACTTATAGAGATAGACTATATGTGAGCCACATTACAAACCGAATCATCTCTCTATCAAAAACACTTTACTTTTGTAAAGCTATCAACCCAACACTAAAACTCAAGTAAAGGCACAAAGGTACAAAAAACTTACTATCGTACTCTGCAAACTTAGTCCCTTTTATCTTTTTAAAAACTCCGACCATGTTGAAGTCTCCAATAGCTCTTATAAAAAATATCGCAGAGATACTCCAGCCCAGATAGATGTTGAGTTCACTTAAAATGCAAAGCCTAGTATAAGTATGGCGACTAAGAGAGTGAGTGCTTTACTTGGGTTAAGTAGTCTTGTTTCATCTTTTGTAGGTAGAACAGCATCTAGTCCTTTTTCTCCACCAAATGCCCAGTAGAAATGAGCTAGAGATATAAGAGCTAAAAGAGTGAGGGTTATAAGCATTAAAACATTCATCTACGATCCTTTTTACTCACTATGCTCAAAAGCGCGGGAAGAAGCACTAGGTCTAAAACTAGTGCTATGTTTAACGCTATGATGGTAACTATAGCGAAGTTTACGTTTGGTATGAAACTGCTAATCGTAAATATGGAAAACGTCACTGAGAGTATGAGAGTTGTAAGTATCATGGCGTTTCCACTGTGGCTTATGACGTAGTCTATGGTTTCTCCTAGCGGTTTTGTTTTGATGGCGTCGAAGTACTTACTAAAAAAGTGGATGGTGTCATCGACCGCTATGCCTAAGATAACCGCCGCGCTTATGGCTACGCCTATGTCTACGTTGATGCCCAAGTGTCCCATCACCCCAGCGACTACCACTATGGGAGCTATGTTTGGTAAGACAAAGAGCCACAACATTTTTAGATTTTTAAATATAAAAAACATCGCTAGAGTCACTATGAGAAGCGTCGCGGTAATGGAGTTTATGAGCGTATCGGTAACGCTACTCTGCATATAAGCGAAGATGGCACTCTGACCTTGTACATCAGCACTGTAAGAAGTGTTCTTACTCCAGTAGTTTTTTATCCACTCTATCATCTTTAAGTCTTGCGAGGTGTTTTGAACATTAGTATTGAGTGAGACTCTTAGGTAGCGTTCGCTTACGTCTATTTTGTCATTTAGCTCCATCCCTTGAGGAAGACTCATAGAGTAGAGTAGCAGATACTGAGCTACTAGGTTTTGAGTCTGGGGCATCTTTTCGTCTGATGTGGCGTTAAGCCTCTCTTGCATCCTTAGCACTACATCTTTAAGTGAACTGCTAAAGGTTACACTCTCAAACTCTGACTTTAATGCTATCTCAAACACCACAACCTCTTTTAAAAACTCTGGATTTTTTATACCCTCTTTAACTTTTGAATCTACTATCACCTCATAGATCATAGGACCAGTTAAGTTTTCTTGTATGAAGTTGCTTCCTGATTTGACTACAGTTGTATCTTCAAAGTAGTTGATAGAGTTGCTATCTACCTTAAGATCTTTAAGTCCAGCACCTAGAAGTAAAAAGAGCAGAAGAGATACTCCCACTATTTTTCTGTCATGTTTGATTATAAACTCTCCATAGCCCTTCACTTCAAGCAGGTTCAAAAACTTTACAGGCTTGATGAGGTAGTTATCATTTAAAGTAAGGAGTATGGATGGAACAAGTACGATAGTAAATATAAACGCTATAAGAGCTCCACTTGTAATTGCTACACCAAGAGTAGAGATAGGCTCAATGCTACTAAAACCTAAAGAGGCAAAACCTACAGCAGTAGTTAGTGAGGTCATAGCTATTGGTACTATGTTGTTTTTAAGAGCTAAGAGGAGTGATTCTTTATTCTTATGCTCTTTGTTCTTGTAGTAGACCCATGCTAAGAAAAGGTGCATAGAACCAGCTATAGCTATAGCACTTATAAAAGAGGGGATGTTAACTGTAAAGTTGTTAAGCTTGTAGCCTAGAAGCATCTGTATACTTAGAGTGATCAAAAAGGTAAATACAATAACTACAGAGGGGATAAGAACTCCCATCATATCTCTAAAGATGACAAATAATAGCCCTACCACCATCAAAACACCTAGAGGCATTAAGAGCATAGCATCACTTTGAGAGACATTTACAAGAGAGGCTGTAATAGCAGGAGCACCTGAGATATAAAACTTATACTCACTCTTTTGCTTATAGCTCTCTAGCAAACTCTCGATACTACTCATAACAGCAATATTTACATTTTCATCTGCACCGATGGCTGAGCTAAGACGAATAGCTATCATAGTTGTTTTTGCATTTTGAGATATGAGCTGATTGACTATAAGCTCATCCTTCAGAGCCAACACTTTTTTAGACACTAAGCCTCTTGTGTCATAGATAAAATCCTCTATGATGATGTCATCATCTTCACTGCTTATATACTGGTAGTTAGAGAGTGAATCAACCTTAGAAACCCCATCTATCTTTTTAAACTCTTCGGTTAGGTAGAGTATGGCGTTAATAGCTTTAGGTGTAAAGATCCCTTGCTCATCTTTAAACGCCACTACAAAGGTGTCATCTCCACTAAAAGTCATTCTAAAGTTCTCATAGTCTTTGAGTATTTTAGAATCTTTATCAAACCATATTTTATAACTCCCCTCATAGGCTAAATCTTTTAAGGAGATAGAAAAGAGTGCAACAAGCAGTGTAGCAATAATGATAGTTTTGTATTTATGTTTGTCTAAAAAGTTTATATATTTTTGCATGTTTTTCTCCTAAAAAGTGTATGTTAAACCAAGTGTAGCTCTTGATGAGTCACCTAAGTAAGTGATGACTGACTCTTTTGCTGTAGTGATTTTTAAAAACTCTGCTTCAACTACGAGCCCATCCATGATTCTGCTTTTGGCATTTAGTTTAAAAAGCCTTTCATCATTAGCAAGGTCATAGAAAACTCCTGCTTTTAACTCTGATGCTCTTATATCTGTAAAATCAACTCTAAATGCCATAAAGATATCGTTGTCATAGAGTTCTGAAATATCAACATTTTTGATTTTGTTATCTTGTGTATAGCTGTAGTTGTAGTACTCTAGATAGCCACTTATATCAACTCCAGCCACATCATAAAAACTCCTTTCTAGTCCAAATGAAAGTTGTCTGTAGTCACTCATCTTTGTATCGTTTATGACATCTGTATAACTTGCTTCACATTTAAAGATAGTCTCCCCATAGATGAGGTGTGAGAGAAAAAGAAGCTTGTTTACTCTATAGGCATACTGAGCAAGAGTAGTTTGATTTATAGGGATAAAGTATCTTTTTGTATCATAACCATGAAAGAGGAGTATCTTTGACTCACTATCTATGTCACTCTCACTTACAAAGTTATATGCAAGGTAAAAAGAGGGAGTGTATTGTTTATCGCTTAGATGGAGATTACTATCATAGTTAAAGGAAAAAGGGGAGAAGGGTGTTGTATGAGTAGGGTAGTCTAGGTCTTGCTCATAAAGTTTTACTCCAAACTCAAGACTCTCCTCATCAAAGTAGCGTTTAATGTCAAAACCTATAGAACCTATCTTTTTACTTATATCAAAGGGGTCAAGAAGGTAGTTTTTTTGGTTATAGATATCAGCAATGTTGTAACCCTCCATCTCACCCCAATACTTAATACTCTTACCAAAAAGAAAACTATAATCCCCATGCTCTCTAGTTAGATAAAGCTCATTAAGTAAAAGATAACGTCTCTCTTCATACTCTGAGCTGTAAAGATACTCTAGTGTTAGAGTGGTGTTAACAAGTTCACTCTCTTGTTTTAGCTCTGTTTCGCCTTGAAGATAGAACTCATTTTCATAAACGCTATACTGGGCGAAGTTTAGTGAGAGTTTTGAGTTATGCTCTATGGCATTTAGGCTTAAAACAAGAGCTAAGCTGAGAAGTAGATATCTCATTTTAGTTCTCTTTTTGAGAACTCTTTAGAGCTTAGTCCTAGTTTTATCTTATCAGTGTCAAAGGTAAGGGTGGTGCTTTTTTTGTTTTGAAGATTTTGTATCTGCATAACTTCTACTCTGTTAACGCCATCAATCTTTTTGTACTTTAAAAAAGAGAGTTTTTTAAGAGGTCTGTTTTGCTTGTCATAGTACTCACCAAACGCCACTAAATAAGTTTTGGTATCTATATATACGATTTGTTTTGAGTAAGCACTATTTGAATCTTTTGGTATCCGTGTAATCTCAAAGTACTCTTTCCCCTCTAAGCTAACTCGTTGAGCTTCTCCAATATAAGTATAGTTTTTGTAGTTTTGTGAGGAGATATCTTCATAAGAGAATTCACTCGCCATAAAAGAACCTGATCTGTTTCTAGAGCTAATTCGTTTAACCCGTTTGAGAGCTGGAAGGTATAACCACTGTTTATCATCTTTGCCAACTCTTTCAAAACTTAGAAGTTTTGTACCCTTAACATCACTAGGGTATAAAAAGATTAGCAAAGATTTATCTCCATCCCCGTTTTCTAACTTTTTCATCTGAAGTTTACGAATATTTTGAATTCCCTGTGCATTTGTTAAAACCATAGTAGTGTCACTTACACTGCTTCCATAGCCTGAAACAGCCTCATAAGAGGTTTTTGCAAGCTCTAAAGAGCTTTGAGAAAATAAGGAAACACCTAAGAGTGATAGCATGATTATTGTTTTCATTTTGAAGCCTTTATATTTTAAAGTAAACGATGTTAACATATCTAAACTTAAATGTAAACAGTGTTTACTTTCTTTTTACGGTAAAATACTTTTATGATAAAAAATGAATACCATCACGGAAACCTCAAAGAAGAGTTTTTAAAAATAGCTTTTGAGTTTATAGCTAAAGAAGATGTAGAGAAACTCACACTCAAAATACTCTCAGACGCAACAGGAACAACCAAAACAGCTATCTATAAACACTTTAAATCTAAAGATACTTTAATGGAGCAGATCATAAGAGATGGCTTTGATATGTTTGATGAGAGTGTCTCTCCTCTTTTACTAGACCAAACTAAACCTCTCTTAGATAGGTTTTATATGAGTGGAAAAGCTTATGTGGCGTTTGCAAGAGAAAACCCAAACCTTTTTAGACTGCTCTTTGGTAAAAAGTATGCTCATGTAAGAGATGAGTTGATGAGCATAAAAGATGCGGACTGTAGTGGTTTTGGTGCTCTCAAACTTGCTGTAGAAGAGGGACATGAGAGTGGCATACTCAAAAAAGAGAGTAGTTACAAGCAGACCATAGTCATCTGGTCTGCACTACATGGTCTCTCCTCTCTAATCATAGATGGTTTTATGGACGTAGAGGAGTTACACGAAGAACTCTACGAAGATATGTTTGCAACTCTTCTAGCTGGAGCAGTAGCCAACAAGGTAAAAATCCTCTCTTCTCTTCCTTTTGGAGAGAGAATACTCAAACCAAAATTATAATTTTTCAAGTTGCTTTACTCTATAATCTCTAAAACAAGAGATAAGTGAGGGTAAATGAACGATTTTACATACTATAACCCAACGAAAGTAGAGTTTGGAAAAGGTAAAGAGAAAAATATCGGTCGCTATATCAAAGAGGCTGGTGTCACAAAAGTACTTCTCGTTTTTGGTACAGGGAGTATTAAAACAAGTGGTCTTTATGAGAGGGTTGTAAACTCTTTGGAGTCTAATGGTATCGCTTATGAGGAGCTGGATGGCGTTGTAAGTAACCCACTGCTAAGTCGTGTAAATGATGGAATAGCTATAGCTAAAGAGCAAAAAGTAGAAGCTGTTCTTGGAGTAGGTGGCGGAAGTGTTGTTGACTCTGCAAAAGCTATAGCTGTTGGAGCTC
>JAYEJR010000176.1:0-6074 GCA_034660715.1 Campylobacterota bacterium
TTAGTGTCTAGTACCTGTTCATGATTGTTTGGAATCGGCATATATTCTCCCATATTAATTGTTTTCTATATAGAGAGTATTTTATCATAATAATATCTCTTAAAAATGACATTTTTAAAGTTTAGGAAAATAAAAGTGAAAGGTATACTTCACTTATGAGTCTATCTTTGGAAAGTGTAAATTTATGAGTTTTTCTAAGACCTCTAAAACATCCTCCTCATCACTTAAAGACTCGACTATGGAGTGTATACATGCCTGATAAGGGTCAAAACCTTTTACAATGAGTTTGGCTGAGTAGATAAGAAGCCTAGTAGATACGGCTTCTTGAATGTCAGTGTCCGTGAGTTGACGAATTTCCCCAGCTATATTTGTAAGTTTCTGCGCCGTAGTCTCATCAACGCCACTCTCTTTAATGATAACTTCTTTCTCCACTTCTTGTTTTGGATAATCAAAGCTCATGGATATGAAACGCTGTTTAGTACTAGGTTTCATTCCTTTGAGTACATTTTGATAGCCAGGATTGTAAGAGACGACTAGCATAAAGTCGGGATGAGCCTCTATAACTTCGCCAGTTCTATCTATAGGTAAAACGCGACGATAATCTGCAAGCGAGTGAAGAACAACAGTAGTGTCTTTTCTAGCTTCTATAATCTCATCAAGGTAACAGATACCACCATTACGTACAGCTTTTGTAAGTGGGCCATCTTGCCAGTAAGTTCCATTTTCATTTATAAGGTGACGACCTACCAAGTCGGCAGCGCTTAAGTCATCATGACACACTACCGTATATACTTCGCGACCAAGTTTTTCACCCATGGCTTCGATAAAGCGAGTTTTTCCACATCCTGTTGGTCCCTTTATGAGCACTGGCAGGTTCATACTCTGGGCTGCTTCAAAGAGTTCCACTTCGTTTGATTGGGCTTTATAGTAAATGTTTGACATAGTTTTTCCTTCTAAATTGTTTTTATTTTGTGAGGTTCATATAGACTTCTGGAAGCACCTGTGGAAGTTTTTTTCCATCTCGTACAACCGTATAGCCATTTTTTCCAAAAAGATATGGAAGATAATCTTTTGACTCCAAATCAACAGTGATGCAAAAAGGTGTGATTCCCAACTTTTTTGCCTCAGTAATGGACTTTTTAGTGTCTTCTATCCCGTAACGACCATCGTATCTGTCGACATCATTTGGTTTACCGTCACTGATGATAAGAAGAAGTTTGTTCTCACTTCTCTCTTTTTCTAAAATCTTAGTAGACTCCCTTATAGCAGCCCCTAAACGAGTGTAATAACCTGGCTTGATGGCGTCTATTCTTCCTCTCGTGTTATCGGTGTAGTTCTCTTTAAAGTTTTTTATAATCTCAAAACGGACATTTTTATTGGTGTTTGAGGAAAAAGTGTAGATGGCAAATTTATCATTGAGTCTGCTTAGTGCTTCTGAGAAGACGATGAGACCATCTTTTATGACATCAATGATACGAATTTCTTGAGTTATTCCAGCTTCGGTGGAGAGTGAAACATCGGCTAAGATGAGCGTTGACATGTTTCGTGTTTTTTTCTCAAAACTCTCATAGAACTTTTGATGATGTCCCGACTTGTTTTTGTGACCTTTGTAGTCTATCCAAGTATCTAGGTTTATCTCATCTCCATAGGGAAGACGGTTGTTTTTAACTCTGTCTAACTCCATTAGGTCTATCTCGCCCTCTATCTTTCTCACCATCTTTTTCAGACGCGGTTCTAGCTCTAGCGGTTCTATATTTGTTACGAGATATGGTTTTATCTTTACATAGTTTTGTAGATACGTCTGTTTAGAGTAGTCCCACTCGTCCAAAAATGTCCCACTTCCTAAAGGATACTCCTCTTTTCTACTTGGTGCAAGGTCTAAGTCCATCTTTATTCTGGCGTTTAAGTTGGCTTTTTTCTGTCCTAAGGTTATCTCGTCTAAGTCTTCGGCATTGTACATGGCATCTTCATCGAAACTATCATCTTCTGCTCTATCTACGTTTACCTGCTCAAGTATGCTCATGATGGACTCAGGTAAAAAAGCGACAAAACCATCCGTCTCTTTTTTATCGTCCATCTTGTTGGCTTTTTTCTTCATCTCTAGCGTCTCTTTCTTCTCTTCATCCTCTCCACGAGAAGGCTCTTCTTCATCTTCAAAGTCGCTATAAGGAGTATTTTTACTCACAGGTGGATATATCCAAAATGGGCAAGGGTAGGTGTCTAGGTTTTGAAGAGAGTTCTCATCTGTTAAGTTTTCTTCATCTAAAGACTTAACAAAAGAGAGTCTGTCGTTACGTTCTAAGAGTAGTTCCAACGCTTCATCGTAAAAAAGTTTGAATCCTGGGTATGTTTCTCTTAAGCTTTGCGTTGCAGAGAAGTTTTTAGAGAGTAGGTTCCCACTAAAGTTTTGTGTCTTTACAGACATGGCGACTAGCCAGTAGTAGAGCGTTTCATTTTGTTTTTTTGTTGGAAAGTATGAAAGAGTAGCTGGAAGATAGAGAGCTTTCTCATCTTGCCAGCTTAGAAAAAAACTATTTCCCGAGTTTGAGATTTTTTCAAGGAAAGAGCGAGACGTATTTACAAAACGCTTGTCCGTTACGTGTAACTCTTTTCCCTGATCTGCACCCATAAGGTGGTGAAAAATCTTTAATGCTTTTGAGTGAGAAGAAAAAGAGACAGACGCATCAAGAAACGATGCATCTGCCTTTTTACTTATAAACTTCTCCCACCCTTTACCGGCATTTTCCTCAAACTCAAGTATGTTAAACATGAGACTACTAAGCTTCTTCTTTATCTACGAAGAAACTATAGAAGTATGCCACTAGACCACTTAACACAAGTAGACCAAACGCTAAACGAATCATGTAAACGGGAGCTATTTCAGCTTGTGTATCCATGAAACCAAGTGCCGTAGCGTCATTCCAACGCTGAAGAAAAACCTGCATAGTTCCAGCTATAACAAGTGCTGAAGTTACACCTATCATACCGATGTTCATAGTCCAAAAAGAGAAGAGCTCTACTTTTTGCGCTTTAGGTGAGTTCCCATGTGGACGACCTCTCATGATAGGCATAGCATAAGCGATGATAGTAAATAAAATCATAATATACGCACCATAAAAAGAGAGGTGACCGTGAGCCGCAGTTAACTGTGTACCGTGAGTAAAGAAGTTAACAGGAGCAAGAGTGTGTAGGAAACCTAAAACGCCAGCACCTAAAAAGCCCATCACTGCAGTACCTTTAGCCCAAGTAAGAGCCATTTTGTTGTCATGTTCTATTTTTCTATCTTTTGCCATGCTAAACGCAAACAAAATCATTAAGAAAAATGGTAGTGGTTCAACAGCAGAAGCGATAGACCCAATCCATAACCAGTATGCCGGAGCACCCATATAGAAGAAGTGGTGACCCGTTCCTACGATACCAGAGATAAGAGTCATAGCGATGATAAGGTATAACCATTTGTCGATATGCTCACGGTCAACACCAGTTACTTTGATAAGCACAAACGCGAGTATAGCTCCAAGAATCAACTCCCAAGTTGCTTCAACCCAAAGGTGAACAACATACCACCAAAAGAATTTATCTAAGATAAGGTTTTCAGGAACATAAAACGCAAACAAAAAGAATACTGCTAGACCTAAAAGACCCGTTAAAAGTACTATAGATACAACTGTTTTTCTACCTGTAAGCACTGTCATAGCGATATTTAGGATAAATCCAAGAGCTACGATAACTATACCAATCTTAGTGATGGTAGGTTGTTCTAAAAACTCTCTACCCATAGTTGGAAGTAGGTCATTTCCCGTTATCTCAGCAAGAGTAGCGTAAGGAACGAAAAGGTAACCAAGTATAGTTAAAACGCCAGCAGCGGCAAATACCCAAAAGAGTACATTTGCAAGCATCGGGCTCCATAACTCTCTCTCAGACTCTTCTGGTACAAGGTAGTAAGAAGCACCCATAAAACCAAAAAGTATAAGAACTATAAGCAAGTTAGTGTGAACCATACGAGCAACGTTAAAAGGAATCTCTGGAAACAGGAAGTCACCAGCAATATACTGAGTACCTAAGATAAGACCAAAAAGAATCTCTCCAGCAAGAAGAATAAGTGCAAAAACAAAGTACTGTTTCGCAACCATTTGAGAAGTGTATTTCATTTTATTATCCTTCTATGTTTGGTGGCCATTCGTTATCGTGTACACGAGATGTCCATATAAGAAAATCAGAAATCTCATCAACTTCTTTATCGCTTAGGTTAAATTGAGGCATTTTTCTTCTACCCGGCTCTTGCATAGGTTGCGCAGCCATCCAGCCTCGCATATACCCTTTAAATGCCTCTTCATCGCCCATACCGCGACGGTCAAACACGTTTGCTAACTCAGGTGCATAGTAAGCACCTTCACCCATAATGGTATGACAACCAACGCAGTTGTTCACTTCCCATAGATTTTTTCCCGCAGCAACCGACTCTGTAATCTTGTCATCATTTGACAGTTTTGGAATCTGCTGTACTGTATCGAGTGTAAGACCAGCAAACACTAAGATGGCAAACATACCGCCACCGAAGTAGATGTTTCTAGCCATACTTTTCGTAATACGTTCAGTCATAGTAACTCTCCTTTTAATTTCTACTTTGAAGTAGTATATGAAATTCTAACGCAAAAAGATTTAATTCTACCTTGAAGTAGTATTTAATATTTTTGTGTATAATCTTGCTAGAGGAAAAAAATATGCAACTAAATAACACTTCTAAATACGCCATTAGAATTTTAAACTATATAGCAAACAAGCATCAAGAGCGACTACTGAGCGCAAAAGAGCTCTCTGATGTTTTAAACATACCCTATAAGTTTTTAACAAAAATAATGAGTGAGCTTGTAAAATCAGACTTTGTCATATCTATACGAGGAAGAGAGGGCGGTTACAAGTTAGCAAAAAGCGCTGCATCGATAACCATCATGGAGATTCTAAATCAATTTAACGAGTTGACGACGAAAGACGAGTGCGTTTTAGGCATCGGCGTTTGCGATAGTAAAAACAAATGCTCCATGCATGACCAATGGGTTAAGCCAAAAGAGTTGATGCTGAAGATGTTTGAAGAGACGACTCTGGAAAACCTAGAAGGCAATGGTGGCAGTTTTAAAATATGACAGAAAACATTTCACAAAAAGAGCCTTATCCTCCAGGTGATTTTGGTATCTGGCTGATAGTCTACATGGAGCTTATAACATTTGGACTGCTCTTTATAGGGTATGCTTTTTCAAGACGAGCTGATGTAGAACTCTTTAATAGCTCTCAACTCCTACTTGACCAAAGACTTGGCTTCATAAACACTCTCATCCTCATCACTAGTAGTTACTTTGTAGTAAAGGCTATAGAAGCAATCAAAAAAGTTGATAGAAAAAAAGCAGAACAAGAAGCCTCAAAATGGCTGCTGTTTGCTATGAGTCTTGGGGGAATGTTTCTCATCATAAAGCTAATAGAGTTCTCTGATAAATACTCACAAGGCATAACTCTAAGTACAAACACTTTTTTTATGTTTTATCTGCTTTTGACTGCGTTTCACTTTCTTCATGTGATACTTGGAATGGTCATTCTTTTTAACATCAGAGCTAAAACTAAACTTGGTGGCTATACTAAAGATGAGCATGTAGGTATGGAGAGTGGTGCTACTTACTGGCACTTAGTAGATTTACTCTGGATAGTACTTTTTCCTCTGGTGTATATCATAAGATGATTCAAATGAAATATATATGGATAACCCTAGTGGTTCTAACAATCTTTGCTTTTTTAGTAGGCTACTTGGAATTTATAGACGCTACTCTTGTTGCCATCTTACTTGTTACGACATTTATCAAAGGTCAGTTGGTTATAGACTACTTTATGGGGCTTAAAAACGTATCACTTAGTTATCGATTGATACCTATAGTTTGGTTGTTGTTTATCATCAGTATGGTTGCATTGGCTTACTATTTTCCTATAGAGATAACTTAGTTTTTCATTATAGTATGTATATGAGGACAATAATAGCTATAAATATCTCTATTCCAGTCATAGCTGTATAATAATTACGCAAGATA
>JAYEJR010000177.1:0-6024 GCA_034660715.1 Campylobacterota bacterium
TCTTTTCACACGCCGTTATAGGTTCCATTCCTCAAGACTTAAAGTTCAACGGTGAAGATGTTGAACTCATTATTGGCGACAACAATACCATTAGAGAGTTTACACTCTTCAACCCAGGAACTAAAGGTGGAGGTGGTAAAACTATCATCGGTAATCATAATCTTTTTATGGGTTATGTACACCTTGGTCACGATGTAATCATCGGTAACCACTGTATCTTAGCAAACGCTGCTACATTAGCAGGACATGTTGAGCTTGGTGACTTTGTAGTAGTTGGTGGGATGACACCAATACATCAGTTTGTGCACATAGGTGACTATGCGATGATAGGTGGTGCTAGTGCTCTTTCACAAGATGTTCCACCATTTTGTATGGCAGAGGGTAACCGTGCTACTCTACGTGGACTTAACTTAACTGGACTTAGACGTAACCTAGAGCGTGATGAGATAAATGAATTGAAATCCGCATACAGAGAACTTTTTGAGTCGGGTAAACCACTTAAAGATACTGCAAGTGAGATTTTAGAAAACACATCAAATCATTATGTTAATGATTTATGCGATTTTGTTTTAAAAACAAAACGCGGAATTCCTTTTGAGAGAAAAAATATATGATAAATAGACACTGTAGCTTCTGTGATGCAAGTGAAAGCGAAGAAAATCCACTTATAGCAGGTAATGGCGTTTACATCTGTAAAAACTGTGTAACATCAGCTTACAAAATAATGTTTGGCGATGAAAATGTTTCAACTGCCCAAGAGAATAAAGAGCTTCTTGAAGCTGTCGACACACTCATGACACCAAAAGAGCTTAATAACTTTTTAGGTGATTATATTATCGGTCAAGAGAGAGCTAGAAAGCTTTTAAGCGTTGCTGTATACAACCACTACAAGCGTATCTTTAAAACTCATGACTTAGAAGACAAAGAGACTGAAATAGCAAAGTCAAATGTCCTTTTGATAGGACCAACTGGTTCAGGTAAAACACTTATGGCACAGACTATTGCTCGTGTTTTAAATGTTCCTATTGCTATTGCTGATGCTACAAGCCTTACTGAAGCTGGTTATGTTGGTGAAGATGTTGAAAATATCTTAACAAAGCTTATTCAAGCTGCTGATGGCGATGTTGAACGTGCACAAAAAGGTATCATCTTTTTAGATGAAGTGGACAAAGTAGCTCGTATGAGTGAAAATCGCTCTATCACTCGTGATGTGTCTGGTGAGGGTGTACAACAAGCACTTCTTAAAATCATCGAAGGATCATCTGTAAACATTCCACCTAAAGGTGGACGTAAGCACCCAAATCAAGAGTTTACAGCTATTGATACTACAAATATTTTATTTATATGTGGTGGAGCATTTGATGGCCTTGAAGAGATTCTCAAACGCAAGCAAGGTGAAAATGTTCTAGGATTTGGACATGATAAAAAGACAAAAGATGAGAAAAAACCAACTTTTGATATGGTTGAGCCAGATGATTTAGTTCATTTTGGTCTTATACCAGAACTTGTTGGTCGTCTGCCTATTATCGCATCACTTAGTGAAATAAGTGAAGATGATATGGTTCGTATTTTAACAGAGCCTAAAAACTCTCTTATCAAACAGTACCAAAAACTTTTCTCTATTGATGATGTTGAGTTAAACTTTGAAGAAGATGCTCTACGTGCCATAGCTACTAAGTCTCTTAAGCGCAAAACTGGTGCTCGTGGACTTCGTGCTATACTTGAAGAGAACATGATAGATATCATGTATGAACTACCAGAGTATGCTGGTTATGAAGTACTCATCACCAAAGAAGTTATAAATGATGGCGAAAAACCAGCTTACATAAAAAAAACAAGCAAAAAAACAGCATAAGGTAAAGAGATGATATTTAACAAATTAGTAGGACTTTTTTCAAATGACTTATCTATAGATTTAGGTACTGCAAATACAATTGTAATAGCTAAAGGGCGTGGAATCATAATTAACGAACCATCTGTTGTAGCTGTTAAAACAGAAAAATATGGCCAAAGTAGAGTTTTAGCTGTCGGTCATGATGCAAAAGAGATGGTTGGTAAAACTCCTGGAAATATTAGAGCTATCCGTCCAATGCGTGATGGTGTTATCGCTGACTTTGACATGACTGAAAAGATGATACGTAAATTCATTGAAAAAGCTCATGGTAGAAGTTCATTAATTTCACCTCGTATTATCATCTGTGTTCCTTATGGTCTTACACAAGTAGAACGTAAAGCTGTTCGTGAGTCAGCTCTCTCTGCTGGGGCTCGTGAAGTATTTCTTATAGAGGAGCCTATGGCTGCAGCTATTGGTGCTGGTGTAGATATCCGTGAGCCACAAGGACACTTAGTTGTTGATATCGGTGGTGGTACTACTGAGATCGGTGTTGTTTCTCTAGGTGGTCTTGTTTTATCAAAGTCTATTCGTACAGCAGGTGATAAAATCGATCAAGGTATTATCAACTATGTAAGAAAAAAATACAATCTTCTTATTGGTGAACGTGTTGCTGAAGATATTAAAATAAATATTGGAACTGCTGTTACACTTGATGAAGAGCTGGCAATGGTTGTAAATGGTCGTGATCAAGTTGAAGGCTTATTAAGTTCAGTTGAACTTACAAGTGAAGATGCAAGAGATGCTATGAAAGAACCGCTAAAAGAGATAGCTGAAGCACTTCGTGATGTCTTAGAACAGACGCCACCAGATTTAGCTGGAGACATTGTAAACCACGGTATTATATTAACTGGTGGTGGTGCACTTATTCGTCAACTAGACAAGTACCTATCAGACATCGTTAAAATTCCAGTCTTTGTTGCTGATGAGCCACTTCTTGCCGTTGCACGTGGAACTGGTCGTGCTCTTGAAGAGATAGACTTACTACAAGAACTATTTGAGAATGAATAAAGAGTTATTCTTCTACTTTTTTGTTATAGGTGCACTAATTTTTGGTGCACTTTATTATAACAATGCTATACAATCTCCAATCATTTCATCTCTTAACTCCTTAAAAACAAGTTATCATAAATCAAATCAATTTATTTCAGACACGATAGATAAACACTTCTTTCAAGCTGATGAAATTGAAAAGCTCAAAGTAGAACTCCAACAATATGAAAACAATCATCTTATTATGCAAGAGTTGGCAAACGAAGTTGATGACTTGTATAAAGAGAGGAACTCACCCATCTCAAACAATACAGACATAGCTTTAGTACGTGCTATTTCATACGAGCAGTTTAGTAACTTCAACCGTATATGGATGGAAATACCTGAATATAACTCTTCAAAAATATATGGACTAACGTATAAAGAGCTAGTTGCTGGAATAGTAATCAACAAAAATGACAAACCTTTAGCACTTTTAAACCAAGATTTAAAAAGTGCTTACAGCGTTTATGTAGGGGATAAAAGTGCTCCTGGAATTGCACATGGAAACAATAACGAAAATTTAGTAGTTGACTTTATTCCAACATGGTTTCAAATTAAAAAAGGTGATGAAGTGATAACATCAGGACTTGATAATATATTTTTTAAAGGTCTTAAAGTTGGTCGTGTACTTTCAGTGACATCAGCACAAGGTTATCAGACTGCCATAGTTGAGCCATACTACAAATCCTTTGAACCCAATTACTTTCATATTATACGGAGTGTTAAATGAAAATTATAACTATCTTTTTACTATTGAGTATTTTTTTAAATGCCAATGATGAAAAACAGACTCTAACTCTAGGTTTTGGTCCTTATATTCAAACACAACCCTATAAAGATGCTCCAGATATTATCATTCCATCACCTGTAATATTTTACGACAATGGTCTAGTTTATATCAGATGGTCAAGAGCGGGAATATACTTTTTAGGTGAAAAAACAGACGAATATGCATGGGGATTTTCTCTTACTGGTCAACCTAGACCAAATGCTTATAAACCGACAGATTCAACTTCACTAAAGGATTTAGATGAAAAATATAGTTCACTTGAAGCCGGAGTGGCGTTTAGTGCCTCTTCTGGTAAAGCATACATTGAGACTATGCTTCTTACTGATGTTCTAGATAGATATGACTCATGGATAGCTAAAACTGAGATAGGATATGACTTAGAGTTAGGAGAGTTCAAGTTTTATCCTAGTCTTATAGCGATATATCAATCTGAGAAGTTTATAAACTACTACTATGGTGTTTCAACACAAGAGTCTAAGAGGTCTATACATAATGAGTACAAGGCTAGTTCAGGTTTACAACTTGGTCTTCAGACATATATAAAATACCCCCTCACTGATAAACTTTCGCTTCTTGCAAACATACGATACGATAGACTCTCTAACGAAGCGACTAAGAGTCCCATAGTTGAAGAAAACTATATAGCATCTGGACTACTTTCACTTATTTATACTTTTGAATATTAAAGAAAATTTGGCATAAAAAAAGCCCGAATACACATAAAGTGCATCGGGCTTTTTAGTTGTAAAACTAAGAGTGAATGTCTAGTGACATCCACATCCTGTACCACAACTTTCACCTTCACTCTTAGGAGCAGGTGCTGCGGCTGGAGCTGCAGAAGTTGAACAAGCTGATACACCAGGAGGTGTAGTTGGTTGAACACCAGCATTATCAACACCACCCTTAGCATTAATATCTTCTATAGTAGCCCAGATAGAAGCTGCTGCTGCTGCAAAACGTTTTGCAGACTCAGAAGTTGGATTAGAGAATGTAACAGGTTTCCCTTCATCTCCACCAGTTCTTACACTTGGCTCGATTGGAATCTCTGCAATGATTTCAGTATCAAACTCTTTAGCCATTGGCGTTGAAGTTCCTTTACCAAAGATATCGTACTCAACACCAGTATCTGGAGCGATAAATCCACTCATGTTCTCAACGATTCCAGCGATTGGAATATTAAGTTTTTGAAACATGTTAAGTGAACGACGTGAGTCATCTAAAGATACTGACTGTGGTGTAGTTACTGTAAGACCAGCAGTTACAGGAATAGACTGAGCTAATGAAAGCTGAGCATCACCTGTACCCGGTGGCATATCGATAACTAAAACATCCAACTCTGACCATAAGATATCACGCAAGAATTGCTCAATAGCTTTCATAATCATAGATCCACGCCAGATAAGTGCTTGACCATCTTCCATCAGTGAACCCATAGACATTACTTCAATACCGTAAGCTTTAAGAGGAAGAACTTTATTTCCTGTAACTTCTGGCTTAATACCATCAATACCCATCATACGAGGTATATTTGGACCATAGATATCTGCATCTAAGAGACCCACTTTAACTCCTTGTGCAGCTAAAGCTATAGCAACATTTACTGATGTAGTTGATTTACCAACTCCACCTTTACCTGAACTTACCATCAAAAAGTTTTTGATATGTGGAGCCATATTTTTACCATGAGAAGATGATTCTTTTGGCATTTGTGGAGCAAGAATGTTACACATAACATCACTAGCACCAGCAGCTTTAAGTGCAGCTGTTACTTCATCAGTAAGCTGTTGTCCAACTTCTGGGGCACTTGATGTGATTTCACAGTCAAAATGAACTTTAGTTCCATCTATTTTAATATTTTTAACAAAACCAAAAGTTACGATATCTTTGGTAAAACCAGGATACATAACTTTTGACAATGCTGATTTTACAATTTCTTCAGTCATTAATCTAATTCCTTAGTTGATTTTATTATTTTTGTAGAATATCATATTTAAATAAGACAAAAATTGTCTTATTTAAAGCAGAGATATATTAAAGTAGGTTTAAGCTAAAAGAGCAGCTTCTTCAGCTTCCTCTTTTGCTTTAGACTCGTCGATAATTTTTTGAATTCCCTCTGGGTTATCCATAATCTCTTGAGTAATTTTGTATGAACAGAATTTAGGTCCACACATAGAACAGAACTCTGCTTCTTTAAATACATCTTGAGGAAGTGTTTCATCATGGTACTCACGAGCTCTTTCACTATCAAGTGCTAATTCAAACTGTTTTTCCCAGTCAAATGTATAGCGAGCATCACTCATCTCATCAT
>JAYEJR010000178.1:0-6023 GCA_034660715.1 Campylobacterota bacterium
GTAGTTTATGAAACAAAGCAACCAAACAGATATTAGAGTCTACTCTACTAAGAGCTTAGAAGAAGTTAAGTCTGGATAAAGGTCTAGCACTTCTTTTGCAACTTTTTTAGGAATTTGTATCAGAAGAGGATTTTTATCTCGGTCTAGGGTGTTAATGATAGAGAGTATATCGCTCTCTTTCATAGCGCTACAACCTGCAGTTGTAGCGTTTACATCTTTTAAAATATGTAAAAATATACAAGAGCCTCGTCTAAATTTTCCCTCTTTGTTGTGCCCAACAACTACCCCGTATTTGTATTGGTGGTCTTGGCGTTTCATAAACTCAAAGCTTTTTACCTCTCTTCTCTTTTCAACGATGTGATTGTAGAAGTTGTCCTTTGAATCATCTATGCAGATTAGATTTTTTGATGTATGTAGATAGGGTAGTTTTGTATTTTTGATAAAATTGTAACCAAAAATATCAGTAAGCTTAAAGATACCAGCAGGTGCTTTTTTGTCACCCTCATATTTAAGAGGTTCATCTCTTTTTGTTGTAAATTTATGCTCTCCTATTCCCCAGCCTAAGCCATTTGTGCCTAGCATTACTTCTGTAGAGAGTAGAAGTTTTTTATCTTCGTATAGCTCAAGGTTTGCACTCGAAGAGTTGAAATCATCGGCAACAACAAGAACAATTTGTTGGGATGAAAAGAGTAAAATTGAAATACTTATAAGAATTAAGAAACTTTTTATCATAAAGTATGGTACTATTACTCTTATATGATTTAAATTAATTGAGAGATAAACTATGAGTATTAAAATTAGCAAAGCGGATGTTAGTGATAGTTCTTTCTTGGCAAAGATGATGTTACAGAGTTCTCGCGCTGGAAAAAAAGATGGACTATTTGACTTACTTTTTACCGCAGATGATAAAACAATTTTAGAGAAGCTTGAAGAGCTTACAAAGACAGACGCTAAAAGCCATTGTCATTATAGTAATTTTTTAGTTGCTAAGATGGATGGAAAACCTGTTGGTACATTATGTAGTTATGAGCCACGAATAGCAACAAAAGAAGCTTTTATTAAAGCACTTGAAGAGATAGGTTGTACTGAAAGCCTTGATGCCTTAGAAGTTATGTACTGTTGTGATTTTAATCTTAATAAGAGAACACTTATGTTTGACTTTATGGAAGAAGAAGAGGGTTTCATAGATGTTGGAATCCTTAAAGCACTTATGCAAAAGAGTCTTCTTACAGCTAGACTCAAAGGCTACACTATAGCTCAAACGATGATAGAGATAGGTTCGTTAGAAAATGAACTTTTTTATAAAAAAGTTGGATTTAAAGTAGTCGCTCAAAAAGAGTGTGAGCTCTATAAGGAGAAGTTTGGACGAACAGGTCTCATGCTTCTCTCAACAGAGTTTTAGGAAGTTCTAATCGAACTCTCTGCACTCTCTCTTCTCCCCTCTCTTTTAGCAATTTTTTTAGCACTTATAACAAGAAATGTAATATTATCACTACTGAGTGGTGTAGTTGTAGGTACATTAATAGTAAATAACTATGAAATTGTTTCTTCTATAGAGTTTATTTTTACCCTTTTTATATCACTCTTAAGTGAAGCATGGATACTTAAAACCTTAGCGTTTGTTATATTGGCTGGTTCTATTATGGCTTTGATAGAGAAGAGTGGTGGTGTCGGCGGTTTTGTGCATTATGTACTAGAGACGAAAGGATTTGTGAAGTCTGAAAAGTCAGCTTTAATGCTTAGTTATATATTAGGCGTCGTAATCTTTATAGAGACTTCTATTACAGCTTTAGTCTCCGGTGCTGTAGGAAAACCACTCTGTGATAAGTATAAGATACCACATGCAAAGCTTGCTTTTGTTTGTGACTCAACATCAGCTCCTATAGGCTCACTAATAGTTCTTAATGGATATGGAGCACTTCTCCTTGGTTTAATCAGTACACAGATGTCTCTAGGATATATAGAAGGTAATGCTACTGAAATTTTGATTAGTGCCTTAATGTATAACTTTTATGCGATTATCGCTCTTATTGTGACTTTTATCTTTATATATTTTAGTTTTGACATAGGACCTATGAAGAGTTCAGTATATACCACACACTCCACTTTAGATAAAGATAGTATTGTAAATAGTATGTATTATATGTTACTACCAGTGGGGCTTATGGTGACACTAGTATTTGTTTTTTTGTATATAACAGGTGATGGAGATATACTTAAAGGAAGTGGGTCTAGTGCTATTTTTTATACAATGTTTTCTACTTTAGTATTTACATTTTTTTATTTTTTACTTACAAAAAATATGTCTTTTTCTACTTGGGCAAAAACAGCTTATAGAGGTGGTAAAAGTTTTACTCCTATCTCTTTCTTACTAGTCTTCGCTTTTGCCTTAGGTAACATAACTGGGGAGTTAAAAACAGGTGTTTATTTAGCATCATTAGCATCTCAAAATGTAAGTCCCTACTTTTTAGCAGCGATAGTGTTTTTACTTAGTGCTCTGATATCATTTTCTACAGGAACCTCTTGGGGTACTTTTAGTATTATGATTCCTATAGCAGTTCCTATGGCTATTGGAATGGATGCTAATGTTATCTTAGCTATAGCTGCTGTTATCAGTGGTGGTATCTTTGGAGATCACTGCTCTCCTATTTCAGATACTACGATTATATCTTCTATGGCTGCTGATTGTGAAGTAGTAGAGCATGTTAAAACACAACTCCCATATGCATTGTTTAGTGGAAGTATCGCTTTTATGCTTTTTATACTTTTTAGTTTTCTTACATAGAGACAAAATTCTATATTTAAATTTGACGAATTATAAAAAAATCTAATGTACATCGAGCTTAAAGTATAAGAGAAAAAGTGTGTATTTAATACACACTATCCTGCAAGATAGAAGTTAATAGAGTAGCGCATGTCGTCATCAAGATTATCCATAGAACTAAGCATCCATCGGAGATATCCAGCATCAGTGCTAGCTACTTCAGCTAACTCTTTTCCTTTGTGTTTTCCAAAACGAAATGTTTTTACAAGTATAGGAGTATTGGTTAAGTCAACCATCTTCTCAACTGGATTTTCATTTGGAAATTGAGCCTCAACTGTAACTCTAAGTTTTGAGAGAAGAAGTTTTAGAACAAGAACATCACCGATAGCATCATGAGCTTTTACAACTACACCTAAAGCTGCTGCTTCTTTTTCTTCTTCTTTATAAAGTTCCATCTTATAACGGAAGTATTGGAGTCTATGAGCATCTTCATCTGGTAGAATATGTTTAGCTACACGCAGTGTATCTATAACTTTCATTTGTGTACTAAAACCCTCTTTTTCTAACATCTTTATATCAAAAGGTGCATTATGGATGATAAGGTAGTTGTCATGAGTGTTCAGCTCTTGGAGTCTTTTATATGCAGAGGTCTCTACACATATAGGTTTATCTTGAAGTAAATCAGGTGTTATACCATGTACCTCCATAGCTCCAAAACTGATAGGAATATCACTTGAGTTAAACTCATTGTGAACCTCTATAGGATTTGTTCCTAGTACTATATATCCAAGTTGGATAACTCTATCATTTTCTGATACACCTGTTGTTTCTGTGTCTAGTATTATATATTTTGCCATTATCTTTTACTCTTATAATTTACTTTAAATTTCTCAGTAGCATTTGCACGAACTAAGACGCTAAATGTAACTAAGTTTCCCTTAGTAAGTTTGTAATCAACTTCAGATGTCACTTTTGAATCTTCATGTGAACTGAAGGGTATGAGAAGCTCAACTATTTTATCTTTATCCGAACTATTTTTAATTTTGTACTCTGCATTTACAATGTATCTGCTTTTAGAATCATCACGACTAAGTGGCGTTTGGGTTACCTTAAGGTCAAAGTTTTTTCCTATTTTAAGTTTTATAGGAGTCTCTTTTGGTGTATGAACAATGTTGTTTTCCCCTAGGAGTACTGTCTGTTCACCTAGTTTTGAGTAAGTTCTGATAACACCTTTTGGAAGAGGTGTATCAAGTGAAGCTAGCTCGATGTACTGGTCTACATCACTTTTGATTTGTGAATGCATATAAAGAGGGTTTGTAAGTGTAGCACTGTAGTGGCGTGAAGTGGGTATAGAGTGTTTAGAGATAAACTTCAACTGCGTTTTTTCATTGTTTGCTAGAGATACATTAAAGGGAATACTATAAAAGTGATAGCCCTCATATGCTTGATGTTTCGCCTCTGTATTATTATCCATAACTGGCATACTTCTTGCCATTTTATACATTTGAGGTCTCTCTTTGTGTGCTCTATTGATATCTCCTGCAAGAAGGGAGAGGTTAGTATCACTAAATGCTTTTCCCGAACGGTTGTCTATTGTTATCCAGCCTACGAGTTCACTTGTATTTGTATCTACATTTAGTATATAGTCACTTTTAAATGAAATATTTTTAATGAGATAGTCGAGTTCAAGTTGTGTCTGTATCTCTTCTTTAACATCTACATTCCAGACTAAAGATGGTTTAGTTATAAGTTCTTTAGGAACACTACTAAACATAATGTTTGAGTTTTTGACTGTGATGATTTTGTAGTCTATGGTTCGTAGTATGGAGTTTTGAGAATCAGATGAGAGAAGAGTTGCAGTAATGATTTTAAAATCATTTGCATTTTTAAGGAGTCTCGCTTCTACCTTTTTACCTATATGTGCTTTAAGAAGTTTATCAAGAGTTAGAGAGTCGAATCTAAACTGTTGAGACTTGAGCACAACTTTTGGATCAAGCTTGACATTTATAGAGTCAGTATTTATACTTTGTGCAATGCCTTCGTAAATAATAGAGTTATCACTAGTTGTGAGACTCAAGTCTCTCTCTTCATGAACAAGTCCAATGTTAGAGTTATAGACTATCAAAGAGGAGTTTTTGATTTCACTGCCTAAAACAGATGAAAAAAGAGAGCTACTAAACGCCAATGAACTTAGAAGTGCTGAAGTGATTTTATTCATTATAAATCTCCATAGTTATTTAGAATATATGATACACTTATAAAAAAAATACAGGGCAACATTTGATAAGTAATCCTCTTCTATATATATTTACACTCGCTCTTTTAGCTACATTTTTTTATCTTCTTGAGAGTAAAACTAAGTTAAAAGTATTTAAGTTTGTTCCAGCAGTTGTGATGATTTATGCATCGAGTATGGTCTTAGCTTCACTTGGGACTTTTGAATCAAATGAAGAACTAAACACCATCTATAAGCAGACGAAAACGAACCTCCTTCCTGCGATGCTTTTTTTGATGCTTCTTCAAGTTGACTTTAGACATTTCTTTAGACTTGGTAAATCTCTTCTCGTCTCTTATGTACTAGCAGTAAGTTCTATCGCTATAGCTTTTGTGGTAGTGGCGTTTATGTTTAACTTCTCTGAAGAGATGTCAGCAGCCTTTGGTGCACTTGCTGGAAGCTGGATGGGTGGAACAGCAAATATGATAGCGGTTGGTTCGGCTTTGGGAGTAGGGGAAGATGCTTTTGCTTATGCTTTAGTAGTTGATAGCGTTAACTACACACTTTGGGTAATGCTACTGCTCTTTTTAGTTCCCTTTGCTTCTTACTTTAACAAGTTTACTTCGAGTGATGAGAACTTAGCTTATCTGAGTGAAATAGGTTGTGCTTGTAGTATGGGAGCTAAGAGATACTGGCTTTTGATACTACTCGCTCTTGTGGCTTCTTTTGTAGCGCAGTATATAAGTGCAAACTTTGTACTGTTAAACGCCACTACGACTACAGTTCTTGTCGCTTCTCTCTTTGGAGTTTTAGGTTCGTTCACAAAGTTAAAAGAGATAAATGGATCAAGTGAAGTAGCTACAAGTATGCTCTATGTCATCATAGCTCTTATAGGTTCAAAAGCAGTTATAGAGAGTTTTAGTGGACTTGGCGTTTATGTATTAGCTGGGTTTAGTATATTAGTCATTCACGCTCTTATCATGGTTATAGGTGCTAAAGTTTTTAAATTAGACCTCTTTAGTATAGCAGTAGCATCTCTCTCAA
>JAYEJR010000179.1:0-23939 GCA_034660715.1 Campylobacterota bacterium
GTTTTCAATGATCTCAAACATCTCTCTTAAACTTCAACTCGAAGTTTCGTAACCCGTTTTAAACAAGGTGTCTCTGTTTGTGGATGGGAATTATAGGGGGTATATGCTTAATAAAAGCTTAATGTTTAGGGGAAGTTGGAAAAGAATTATCCGCTGGCTTTTTTGATGGTTTATTCAGCTGTTTATACAGCTGAAATCCATCCTCCACCTATCAATTTATCATCATCATAAAAAACAGCTGCTTGACCAACCGCTACACCAAATACATTTTCTTTAAGAGTCACATAACCTTTATCATTTTCTATTTTAACATGACAGGCTACTGCTTTCGTTCTATATCTGAGTTTTACAGTTGTATCAAACTCTTCAGAGTCATTAAACATATTTAAGTTATTGAGTTCTACAGTGTTACATGCTAACTCTTCTTTCTTTCCAACTACTATTTGATTTTTTTCAGGATTAATGCTGAGGACAAAATGAGGATCGTGTGCACCATGTACTGTAAAGCCTTTACGTTTACCAATAGTATAATGCATGTAACCTTTATGCTCTCCAACTACATTTCCCTCTTTATCTAAAACTTCTCCAGGATTATCCACCTGTACATAGTTCTTCAATAAATCAGTATATGTTGTTTCAACAAAACATATTTCACTTGATTCTGCTTGAGATGAAAAAGATTCTAACCCTTCAACTGAAGCTGCTATTTTTTTAATATCCACTTTTTTTCTATTTCCTAGTGGAAACAGTAGTCTAGGTAAGATATCTTTATTTACATAAAATAGAAAATAACTTTGATCTTTCGTATCATCTTCAGCTTGATAAAAATACTCACCATCAGTTTTTATATAATGGCCAGTAGCTAAATAATCAGCTCCTATCTTATCTGCATAATTAATCATCTCTCCAAATTTCATTGTTCTATTACACAGTGCACATGGATTTGGAGTTTTTCCTTCTTCATATGTATCAATAAAAGGTTGGAAGACCTCTTTTTTAAAGTTCTCTTGTAAGTCAAGTACATGTAGTTTTACACCAATCTCATCAGCTGCTTTTTGAGCACGTGCTTGATGTATCTCGTGATATCCAGGTTTAGAGTGAAGCTTCATATATAAACCTTCTACCTCATATCCCTCTTCTAAAAGTATTAATGTTGTTACAGTTGAATCTACGCCACCACTCATACCTACTAATACTTTCTTTTTCATTCTTGCTCCAAACTTGATAGTGATTTATAATAGCCAGTATCTTCTAACCCAGCATCTTCTAAAACTTGAATTTGATGTAATAATGATGCTTCAGTTTCATTTACAACACAATCTAAATCATCAGTTAATCTTATCATGTGTAAATCTTCTTTATCTATCATACCTTCAGCTAATAACTTATCTTCAATAAAAGTTAATAATGATTGATAAAACTCTACTCCCACAACAAATATTTTCACACCAGTAACTTTTCTCGTTTGCACTAATGTTAAAGCCTCAAAAAGCTCATCTAGAGTTCCAAAGCCACCAGGGAATATAACATATGCCATAGAGTATTTTACAAGCATCACTTTTCTAGAGAAAAAATAGTCAAATTGGAGTTCTTTCGTTGTATAGGGATTCAGCTCTTGTTCGAATGGCAAGTCAATATTTAAACCAATAGACTCAACTTTTTGATCGTGAGCACCTCGGTTTGCAGCTTCCATGATTCCGGGTCCACCACCAGTCATAACATTAAAACCTTTTGCTCCAAGTTTTGATGAAAGTTCTACAGCTTGTTTATAATACTTGTTATCTCTATCTGTACGTGCACTACCAAAGATAGAAACAGTAGGACCTAAGTCACCTAGCTCATCAAAGCCTTTTACAAAATCTGCGATAATTTTAAATACACTCCAAACATCTGCAGACTTTATATCTTTTATATATTTTTTTGTTAACTCGTTTTCTTTGTTAATCACTCTTAACCTTTAAGTTGAGTTAATATATCTTTTTTAGTTCCTATTGTAGTTATCTGAACACCAAAGTTTCCATCAACAATAACAACTTCCCCTTGTGCAATAACATGATTGTCTACAAGAATTTCCAATGGATCATTGGCCAATTGGTTTAACTCAATTACAGAACCAATATCCATATTTAAAACATCTTTAAGTAGCATTCTTTTTTTACCAATTCTAACCCGCACTGGAAGTTTTACATCCATAATCAATGAAATATTATTCATCTCATCTTTACTTAGATTTACCTCTCCACCAGATGACATGTCCATAGAACTTGAACTTTCTATAGAAAAGTCATCACTGACTTCTGAAGAACTTCCACCAAAGAGTGCGTTATCTACTTTTTCATCTATGATAAATGTTAAATGCGAATTTAATGAATCTAAAGAGAACTTATAGATAAACATTTTACTATACTCTTCTAAACTAACTTCAGCATCATCACCAACATTTTCAACATTTTCAACGCTAAATGAAAATTGCGGTAATTCATTTTGAGCAGAGAGACTATTACCAATTGCTCCAAAAATATTTGAAACTATCTCTTTTGTAGCATCAATATCATCTTCACTTACATCTTCTCTATCACTTGCTTCTTCACCCATCATCATATCAGACAAAGATGCAGCAAGATTTGGTGGAAGGGCCACCATTACATTAGCATCTACAGGGCCTGTAACATTGAGTTTAACTAATACTATAGGAGGAACAATAGTAGATATAATACTTAACTCTTGTTCTTCTTTTAACTCTAAAGATGGAGCTACACCAACAAGTGCCTCTATCGTAGCAGCTGTTTCATCTTCAAATAACTTCATAAACTCACTCATCATCTTGCTCCTCTATATGGTCTTCTATAATATCTTTAACACCAGATATCTTTTCATGACGTTGTTTTTCAAAACTTGCAAGTGCACGCTTCACTGCATCTTTTTCTGTATCAATTATCTCAGTAATCTGTATTGACTTTCTAAAACGACGAAGGCCTATTTCACCTTTGAAGCGTTCTTTCCCATCTACAGCTATTGTTACTATATCATCAGCTGCGCTTGAGAGCCTTAAAACATCCCCAATTTGAAGTTCTAGTATATCACCTAGTGTCAAATCTGAATTACCTAGATTCGCTTCAACATCAACTTTCGCACCACCAAGCAGAACTTGCAGTTCTGCATTTCTACTTTTTTTCGTACTTGTCTCATTTAACATAAGGTCTCGTGATGCAAGCTTTGGAAGAACAGGTTCTAATGCAATAACTGGGTAACAGATATTCATCATTCCCGAAGAGTGCCCAATAATTATCTCCATAACAACCATTACTACAATCTCGTTTTGTGCAACAATCTGAACAACATTTGGACTTGACTCTTTTGACTCTACAGTTGGATAGATATCCATTACTGGACCCCATGCTTCCTTGAGTGTACTCATCATTACACGAAGTATTGTCTCAAATAGACTTAACTCAATATCTGAAAACTCTCGAGATGCATCAAAAGGTTCACCTTTTCCACCTAGAAGTCTGTCAAGCATAGGAAATGCGATAGAAGGATTTATCTCTATAACACCACTTCCCTCAAGAGGTTTTACTGAGAAAACATTAAAACTTGTAGGATTAGGTAGAGACATCAAAAACTCACCATATGTCATCTGGTCAACAGAGTGTAGTTGTATCTCAACGATAGAACGCATAATCGATGAGATTTGTGAAGCTAAACTTCTTGCCATTTTATCATGAACACCACGAAAGGCACGAAGTTGTTCTTTTGAGACTCTATTTGGACGTTTAAAGTCATAGAGTGTAACTTGTCTTTGAGGAAGTAAATTCTCCTCACCTGTCTCTAGGACATCATCACCCTCGTCTTCAACCACATCCAACAGAGCATCAATCTCTTCTTGTGAAAGTATATCTGCCATATTATGCTCCTATACTCTCTTTGATTTTTAATATTACAGACTTGTGAATCTGTGATATTCTTGACTCAGTAATATCTAAAATACTACTAATCTCTTTAAGTGTTAACTCTTCGAAATAGTAAAGCTGAATAATCATTTGTTCTCTCTCTTTATAAGAAGAGAGCACTTTTTTTATCACTTCCACTAGCTCATCTTTTTCAACTTCTGCAAGTGCCGCACCTTCATCACCTACTTGAAGTTGGTCATGAAGTGGCATAACTGTATAGATAGTAGATGCGATTCTTGCATCGTGCACTTTTTCCACACTCTCATCTAGTAATTCAGCTAGCTCTTCATCTGTAGGTTCTTCATCGTTCGTTAAAAGATGCTCTTCTACTGCATAGTCTATAGCTTTTACAAGTTTACGGCTTGCTCGACTTAAGATATCTAGACTTCTAAGGTAATCAAGCATTGCCCCATAAACTCTTTTTTTAGCATAACCCCAAAAAGAATCATTTAATGATTCATCATATCTTCTAGCTAATTTAATAAGTTCTTCTGTACCGATGGCAGAAAGATCAGAAAAATCTACAGAGCTCGGTAATCTCTCTTTAAGTCTAAACGCCATCGCTTTAACCGCAGGAAGATACTGAATAGCTAATTCATCTTCTTTGTGCTTTATATCTTCTGTGTATCCATTAACTATCATTTTTATTTCCAGTTGACTTATCTGCATTCATTTTAATGGCTACATCTGTTATTTTAATAGCTGAGTCAATCAGTCTTTCGCGTTTATTTATCTCTTTTACGAAAACATCAAGCTGTTTTTCATGAGCCTCTCTAGGAAACTGATAAGACCGAGCAGTAAGAGTTCTGTAGTAAAGTGCGATAATAATATGTGAAAATAGATAAAAGAATATAGTAATTAAAGTTGTATATACAAATAGCCCATTAGCATCAAAAGATTTTAATACACCAAAAATGATACCTACAAAAAATCCTTGAACAGTAAAGAAATAAACAAAATTTTCACCTAACATCTACTACCCCAAAACATTTTAAAAATGTTGCATTAATCTTTTAAATAGTCCAGAAAGACCACTCTCGTTCGAAGTAACCAGCATATTTCGTTCCAGCTTAGAAATGATTTTTCCAACTATAGCATCTATATCACGGCTTGGTTGAGAGGTTGGGTACTGTGCATGAAAGAGTGCTCTTTGCTTTACTGATGAAGAAACTTTTATATCTGCATTGATTTTTCCAATCAATTCTAAGTTCAAATTTGTCTTTATATTTATGCTTGCAACTTTTTTTATCTTCTCAAAAACACCAATCGCTTCTTTTTCATTTTTCACTTGATTCATAATCATACTTACATCATCACGAAGTGTAGCTATCGTCTTTATAGTTGCATATGCATCTGTTATCGCAGCAGGATCTGGAACAGTTACTACTATAACATCATCAGAAGCATTTAAAAACATCTGAATATGCTCCCCTATTCCAGCACCAGTATCAATAATCATAACATCTAACTTATCTAAAACTTGAGCTTCTTCCATGAAACGTTCAAACAGAGCCAAGTCAGAGTACTTAAGTATCTCATCACCACTCTCACCAGGAATAAGTATCAAGTTTCTAGTAATGGGAATCAAGATATCACTAACAGTTGCTTCACCTTTAAGTACGTGTAAAATATTTTTTTTGATTTTAACGTTAAACATTACATCAAGATTTGCTAGACCGATATCCGCATCAAATATACCAACGTTTAATCCCTTTTGAGAAAGAGAGTAGGCAAGATTTGAACTAATCGTGCTTTTTCCAACACCACCTTTACCACTAGTTATAGCGATAAATCGTGTTTTTTTAGACTTCTTAGGAGCTTCTTGAGAGTTTTTTGAGACTAACTCTTCAAGTTTTTTCGCTTGATGCCCAATCATACTTTGCTCCTGTTAAAGCCATTTAACAGACACTCAACAAGAAAGTCACTACTTGCACAAACCAAATCTTCAGGTACCTCTTGTCCAACAGAGAAATAGCTAATAGGCTTTTTAATCTGATAAGCTAGAGAAAAAATATTTCCAAATCCCATAGTTTCGTCTAGTTTTGTAAACATGAGACTATCTACTCCTAAAGTAGAGAAATTGTCATATGTAATTTTCAAATCTTCATACTTTATAGAACTTGGCATTACAAGGACTACTTCTACGTTGTACTCAGTATTGTTGGCATTTAAACACTCATATATCTTCTCAATCTTACCTTTATCATAAGGGCTAGAACCCATAGTGTCAATCAATATATAATCACAATATCTAAGTGAATCTAAAGCACTTGTAAACTCAGGAGGATCAACCACTGTCTCTATGCCAAGTTTCATCATTCTTGCATACTGCATTAGTTGCTCAACCGCTCCGATACGATATGTATCTAAAACAACTAAACCAACTTTATGCTTTTTCTGCATTAAAAAAGAGTACCTTGCTGCTAGTTTTGCTATAGAAGTTGTTTTTCCAACTCCAGTAGGACCAACAAGCATAATCACTTTTTTTGCTCCAACGGCTAATGTACTCTCTCTTCTAATAGGTACCATTTTACGTAGTATCGTTTGAAAGTAGCGCTTAACAGTTACTGAGTTTTCGCGCATTTTAAAAGGCATATGCTCAAGAGTCATCTTCATTAGCTCATCTAAATGAGCCTTATTCATACCACTTTGAGAAGCCAGTCTATATATTTCAGCAAACTCAGAAGGAATCTGAGACTCAATATCTGGTGATTTCTCATCCCAGAACATATTTTGAATTATTTTAACTTTATCAGTAAGTTTGTTTATCTCTGATTTTATCTCTTTAAGCTCTTTTGGTTCAGCTTGAGTTTGAACAGGGGCTGAATTAGCTTGTCTTACTTTAGGTGGTGACATATATTCGGCTATAGGATCACTTGCAACAGAGGAAATTTTTTCTATCTGTTGAGCGGCACTTGAAAGATCGAAGAGAACTTCTTGGCTCTCTTCTTTTAGTGGTTGTTGTTGAGATAATGGCTTAGCTTTTTTGTAAGTATGAGGAATCATCTCTTCTTCTATCCCGATAACTATTTCATAAAGGGCTTCTTTGCCTAGAGCTTTTTTACGAATCTCTTTAGTCTCTATGAGCATTCCCTCATCGCCTACTTCAATCTTCGCTTTTTTAAGTGCCTCTGATGGTGTTCTACCAGTAAAAGTCAAAATTTTCATAAACTAATACCTGATAATGGAATAACTACACTTTCTCTTTGTGACCAAGATGGATGTGGTAGTGTTAACTTCTCAGTATTTACTACCAAGTTATCAAAAAATATAATATCCAAATCTAATGTCCTTGGTGCATTTGCAAAACTTCGTTTACGTCCAAACTTTTTCTCTAAACGAAGTAAATAATCTAAAAATTCTCTAGCTCTCATTGATGTTTTTAGAACTATGATTGAATTAAAAAAATCATCTTGATTTTCATAACCAAAGGGAGGATTTTTCAAAACCAACGATGTCTGAGTTACATCTACTCTTTTATCTCTTTGCAGTTCAAAAAAGAGATGATTAAAACGGCGTTTAACATCTCCAACATTTCCACCAATGCCAACTGTAGCTTGGTATCTATGTTGTGATGTTTTTTTCTTACATGGAAAACACGGAGACTTATATATTGATAGAGTATCGTTAAGTCTCCTTCTTAGTTGCAAGATATTAAGCTTGAGCTGCTTGCGCTTGTTGTTGAGCTTCGTGAGCTGCTTTCATTTCATTTAAAATCTGAAGCATACCCATCATCGCTAAGTGATAACCAAAAGGACCAAACCCTACAACAGATGAAGCACACACAGGTGCTATCATATTCTCTTTTCTAAACTCTTCACGTCTATGAATGTTTGAGATATGAACTTCAATAGTTGGAATACCAACTGCAGAAATAGCATCACGGATAGCGATAGATGTGTGAGTATATGCAGCAGCGTTTAAGATTATACCGTGAGCTTCACCATAACACTCTTGAACTTTATCTACTATCTCACCCTCTAGATTACTTTGAAAAAACTCTATCTCAACACCATTTTGTGTTGCAACATCTTTCATTTGTGCGTGAATCTGTTCAAGTTTCATTGGACCATAGATATTTTGTTCTCTTACACCTAGCATGTTTAAGTTTGGACCTTGGATTACTACTATTTTCATTTATTTACCTTTATCATTTCATTTATTCAAGCAAAGTTCTTGTAATTTCTTAAAAAGAGACTCGTGATCAAAGCGAGGATTTGCTCTCTTTTTAAGATATTACAAAGAACCCTAACACTTTTAAGCAGATATTTTACCCAATTAAAGCATAATCTATTTTAAATTTAACAAATTCAATTTTAAAAGATTAATCCCATGCAAATTATTACACCACACTACATATTTCTCGAAGATAAAGTTAGCACTAACCTGTCAGTTGCTTTTGACAAAACTATTCAAAAAATTGCTACTTTTGATGAACTTATAAACGAATTTCCTCAGGCAAAAGTAACAACACTAAGAGAGAACTCTTTACTTATGCCAGGGCTAATTAACGCTCACGTACATATAGAATTTTCTGCAAACAAAACAGAACTCTCTTATGGAGATTTTATAGGATGGTTATATAGTGTCATAGAAAACCGTGAAGACCTTATAGGTGGATGCAATAACGATTGCATGAAGCAAGCCTGTGATGATATGCTAGAAGCTGGAATTACAACTTTTGGTGCTATATCCTCTCATGGTATGGATTTAGATGCTTGTGAAAATGCAGCACAAAATGTCGTCTATTTTAATGAGCTTATAGGTTCTCAAGCGATAATGGCAGATACTCTTTTTGGAGACTTTATCTCGCGTTTAGATGCTTCTAAAACCGTTAAACGCGAAGGCTTTTATCCAGCGGTGGCGATTCACTCTCCATACTCAGTTCATCCCGTTTTAGTTAAAAAAGCTCTTGAAATAGTAAAAAATGAAAATCTTAAGCTAACAGCTCACTTTATGGAGAGTAAGGCTGAAAGAGAGTGGCTAGACTCTAGCAGTGGCGACTTTAAAAAATTCTTTACAGAGCTACTCAAACAAGATAAATCCGTATGTGACTCTAAAGAATTTTTAGAGTACTTTAATGGTCACGACGCTCTTTTAACACATGGTGTTCAAGCCAATGAAGATGAACTAAATGCCATCGCCACCAATAAACACACTATCATTCACTGCCCCATTTCCAACAGACTTTTAGGAAATGGAGCACTTGACTTAACAAAACTAAATGAGAAAAATATTCGTTGGATTGTAGCTACTGATGGACTAAGCTCTAACTATAAACTAGACCTTTTTGAAGAGATGAAAGTAGCTCTTTTTATGCAGAGTAATGCACCTCTCTTAGAGTTAGCAAACAGACTTATCAAAAGTGTAACTGTTGATGCGGCTGAAGCTCTTGGACTAAATACAGGTGTAATTTCTGAGGGAAAAAATGCAGATATGATTGTACTTGACTTAGATAAAGAGCCAACACAAGAGTTAGCAATCCACCTTATTCTTCATAGATATAATATCTCTAAAGTATATGTAAATGGTAATTTAGCAAAAAGCTAAATTACTCTCTACTCACTCACAATTCTTTTTAAAGTTTTATAAGCTGCATAAATGTTGCAATAAGCATTATTTCGTGTATTTAAGATTCTCTCTGACCTACTTATTTTAGTAAACATACTTTGGATATAATTTCCTAAACTATATCCAGGACACCTAAATGAACTTTCTTAAAAAACTTTTTTTGCCTATTACACTTCCTATGAAGTTTATTCAAGAGCATTTCAAAGCTATGCTTTTTCTCCTTTTACTATTTCTTCTTTTTGCTCCTCAGAGTGAACAAGACTTAGCAACAAACAATTTACAAGAGATTGCTCTTGTAGGTCCAATTATGGATGCTACAGAGATAGTAAAAAAGATTGATGCTGCAGCAGGGGATGAGAATATTAAAGGTGTTTTACTGAGTGTAAACTCTCCTGGAGGAGCAGTAGCCCCTTCCATTGAAATAGCATATGCCATTAAACGCCTTCATGAGAAAAAGCCTGTTGTTGCTTATGCCAAAGGTACTATCGCTAGTGGCAGTTACTATGCAAGTATCTGGGCTGATGAAATCATAGCAAATCCAGGTAGTATGGTTGGAAGTATCGGTGTTATCATGCAAGGAGCTGACCTAAGCGGTATCATGGAAAAGATAGGTGTTAAAACACAAGTAGTTAAAGCTGGAAAATACAAACAGATAGGTACACCAGACAGACAATGGATGGACTTTGAAGTAAATGAGTTAAACAAAGTCATACAAGGTACATACGATATGTTTTCTCAAGATGTAGCGGATGCAAGAAAACTAGATATCAAAAAACGAGATAACTTTGCAAATGCACATATATTTACAGCCCAGCAGGCAATAAAAGTTGGACTAGTAGATAGTCTTGGAGTTGCTTATGATGCTAAAGCTAAAGTTGTAGAACTTAGTGGTGTTAGTGAACCCGTATGGAATGAAGAAGATAAGTTTGATAAGCTTATGAAAAAACTAACAGCTTCTACTGCTGTAACACTCCACACTTACTTTCCATCTTTAGTACTTCGATAAACAGTATATATTCTCTCATTGAGAGTATTTACTAACCCTTATAACTGTGTAACTTCTACCACAACATCAAGATTTTCAAAAATTCTTTGAACCCTATCTTGCCAAAGTACTCCAAACTCTTTAACTTCCTCAGGTGTAGCTTCGCCAGAGCTTAGTTTAGACATCAGCTTCATCATCAAAGGATTTGGTTTAATTTCTTGTGGATTATATGTAACATCTACGCTTGTGCCACTGTCTACTCTCGTGAATCTAGCAGATGAGTCTATATCTTCATTAAAACTCATCAAAGAGTGTCGCGCAAACTGACCCTGTAAACCTTTAAAACCACTTTTATCTGTAGCACCTGTTATCTGAGTAACTACATTGGCTATAACTCCAGCCACACCCTCTTCTAGTGACTCTTCAAACGCCACTTTAATGTTACCTCGAACCGCTCTCTCACTTGGATAGAGTGCCTTAAGTGCTTCAGAAGTTATGATGTAAGCACCTGCAACAGTAGGACAAGAGTGCCCAGCAGATTTCACAACATCAAGATAAGAAAACTCATACTCACCTGCATCAAAAGCACCGAGTACTTGAGACAAGGGGTCTTTTACTTTTATAGTCTCTATTGTTTTAAAAAATTCTGGATAATTCATTATATATTTTCCTTTTTTATTACTTTTGCACTTATAAATACACTATCACTTTGAACTTCAAACAGGTCATCAACATTTAATGAATCTATATCAATAACTTTTGAGTCTGAGGAGAGTTGCGCAAAACCTTTTTTACTTTTAAATTTTGGATCATTAGATTCTAGTGCATTTTTAAGACTTGACAATTGATTTTGAGCATGATTGAGACTGCTCTGGATAGCTTGTGGGAATCTCTGTTTTACAAGTTCTAGCTCTTTATTAAAGCCCTGAAGTTTAAACTCTATACTTTGAGTATAAACCTCTTTTAGCCTTGCAACTTCTTCTTGCTTTATCTTTAACTTTTTTTCTACAGAGTTTTGAGAGAAGGAGTGAAAAAGATGATCTACTTCTTGTCTTTTAGTATATATCTTTTGTTCAAGAAGTCTACTCATTTGAGCACTGATTGTATCAAGAGTTTGATAGAGCTCATTTGTATCTGGAAGTATCATCTCCATAGCAGCACTTGGAGTTGGAGCCCGCAAGTCTGAGACGAAGTCACTTATAAGCCAATCTATCTCATGACCTACAGCTGACACAACCGGAGTTTTAGCAAAGAAGATCGCGTTTGCTACCTCTTCTTCATTAAAAGCCCACAAGTCTTCCATACTTCCACCACCACGACCCACTACTAAGACGTCGTACTCTTTAGTATCAGCAACTTCGATGGCATTTGTAATGGCGTTTGCAGCATGTTGCCCTTGCACTATAACATCATACACATCTATCTCTAAAAGTCTGTATCTTGAGTTTGCTACTCGAAGCATATCTTGAAGTGCTGCTCCAGTTGCTGAAGTAATTAGGGCTATTTTTTTAGGAAAAAGAGGCAGCTTTTTTTTACTCTCGGGAGCAAAAAAACCTTGTGCGGAGAGTTTCTCTTTTAGTTGTTCATATGCTAATGCAAGAGCACCCTGTCCAGAAGGCTCAATAGAAAAACAATTTATCTGATAAGAGCCTCTAGGAGTGTAAAGAGAGATAGCTGCGTTTATGATGACTTTCATTCCCTCTTCGAGACGAAACTTCAATCTACTAGCGTTACCACGAAACATTACGGCACTAATTGTAGACTTGTTATCCTTTAAAGAGAAATATATATGTCCAGAGTTATGAAAGGTGATACGAGAGAGTTCTCCCTCAACAAGGACTTGTGAGAAATTTGCTTCAAGCAGACCTTTTATCTGCTCATTAAGTCCCGAGACACTAAGAGTATGTACACCAGGGGCACTTCTTTCAGGGCGCACGACTTTAGTTTTTACGAGCGATAAGAAGTGTAGAGATATCCATAGAGAAGCTTTTTGTGTAGAGCATAGTAAAGCCTGCTGCTTCAAGTTCATTTTGCATATTTGTCACAGTTGAAAAATCTTCTATGGAGTTTGGTAGGTACTCATAGGCTTCTATATTCTTAGATATAAAACCGCCTACTTTTGGTAGAATTTTATTTGTATAAAAGTTCATAATTTTTGCTAGAAATGAAGGATTTTCCTGTTTCATAAACTCCAAAATCACAACAAGTCCATCTTTTTTCAAAACACGGTTAAACTCCAGAAGCGCTGCTTCGCGTTCTACAACATTTCGAATACCATAAGTAATACTTAAAATATCTGCTGAAACATCCTCTTGCGGTATCTCTGTTGCTTTAGAGATATGATAATTAAACTTCGGATACTTTTTTCGAGCTACGTCAACCATACCGTTTGATGGATCAACGCCAACTATCTCACCGATAGCTATACCAGATTTTTCGGCACGATTACGCCAGAAATCCATCATGTCCCCTGTTCCACAAGCAACGTCAACAATTCTATCAAGTGAATCTTTTGCTGCATAACCATAAGCCAAATCACAAGCTTTTCTTCTCCATGACTTATCTACACCCATACTCATAACACGATTAGCTGTGTCATATGTTGGAGCGATATCATCAAACATTGAGACTATTTTTTCTTGCTTTTGCTTGTTTTGTTTTCCGTGAGAACTCATATTTTATATCCTTTTCATCCACATAATTATATCTTGCGTCTCTTGACATATATTTAAAATTTCAAATTTATCCTCTAAATTGTCAAAGCCATTATTTCCACCAAAACTCGGAGCTAAATAACATAAATAATAATCTACAACATCACGAGACAGTTCAAACATTTTCGAACTTCCCTCAATCATAATATTTTTATATTCACTAAGTTTACTAAAGTCACTCTCAATAAAAACCTTACGGTTTTCAACACTAAAAAGTGGAATTGTTCTATCAAGCTCTTCTTCTCTACTTATGATTAAAATATCAGGAGCTTCACCGTTTACCAATCTTGCATCAAGTGTTGGCCTATCAACTCTCACAGTATTTCCACCTATAACTAAAAGGTCACACACATCACGTAGAGCATGCACATTTTCTCTAGACTCTTTAGAGCTTACTATCCCACCATCTGTTGTAGCGTTTAAACGCTGAGCCCATTTAAAGTAAACAAACTTATCATCCAATGTTTTGTTAAACGGATAGAGTAAATCATCACACTCTTTTTTTAAAAGTTCTGTATATACAGTGCAATTATTTTTACTCAGTATCATATTACCAGCTTCAGCTTGTGGGTTCTTATCTAAACTACCAACATAAACCTCTTGTATACCGAGTTCACTTATAAGAGATGCACAAGATGGAGTTTTACCAAAGTGTGAACATGGTTCGAGTGTTGTATATAACTTAGAATTTTTAAAGATTCCGTTGTGATTGCTAAGTAAGTGAGAATGAATGTCTACAGATTCTTCGAGTGCTAAAATATAAAAATCATTTGTGAGTTTATAATATGCAGCTTTAAGTGCATTTACTTCTGCATGTGCCTTACCAGCTTTTTGATGAGCTTCAACAGCTAAAATCTCATCACTATCACTTACAATACAACATCCAACTGCAGGATTAGGATAAGTAATACCCTGATACTTCCAAGCTTCTTTTAGAGCAAGGCTCATAAAGAAGTTGTTATCTATTAACATCTCTCGAGTTTACCACTCAAAGTATGTTTTTGCTTTTTTAACATCATAAAACTCTATCTCTACAGTTTCGCCTTCGCTCTCAACAAAAAGTTTTTTAGCTTCTACTTTCGCTAAAACACCTCTAACTTTCTCTTTAGCATCTAAAAGAAGAGAAACTTTCTCTCCAAGAGACTTTTTAAAGTGTTCTATTGTAGTTAGATTTCTCTCGATACCAGCCGTGCCTACCTCAAGTCTGTACTCGCCAGACACTGGAGGAGTTACATCTAAAAGTGGTGAAATAAGATGTGTAATTTCAACACAAGTATCAAGACTTACACCTTTTCTCTTACCATCTTCTATCTCTGGAGACATGATGCTAACACGATAAATAGTCTCTTCATGCTCACTTACTACAACTGTATCATATAGTTCTAGGCCTACTGATTTTATTACTGACTCTATATCACTTTGTAAGCTCATGATTCTTCCTCATCTTTAGGTTTTGCTATCTTTTTAAATAGTTCATCAATGTTTTTAGATTTAGCTAACTGCTCATCAAACTCAAATGTAAACTTTGGACATCTATACCAACCCTGATCTTTTAAACAATAAGTCTCAACAATAGGACGAGCTTTTCTTAAAAGTTTTAGATAGTCACGTTTTTCTTGTTCTGTTAATGAGTGGGGATTTATATAAACTTTAGCATCACTTTTTCCGCGAGAACACTTTACTTCTAGAACATCAAGTTCATGAAGTCTTTTGTCATTCATCGCACCAAGTGCTTGGGGAACTAACTCTAAGAGAACTGACTCAGTTCTCTTTAGTTTTATTTGAGCTTCGGTCATTAAAGACTTACTTTTTGCTCAACTTTTTTGAATGTTTCAAGTATATCACCTGGTACAACATCATCGTAACCACTGATAACAACACCACACTCGTAACCATTACCAATCTCTTCAACATCATCTTTGAAACGTTTAAGTGATGTAAGTTCACCTTCGTAATGAACAACACCATCACGAATAACACGAACCATACCACCACGGATAAGACGTCCATCAACAACAACAGAACCAGCAACAACACCTTTAGGTATTTTAAATACTTCACGAACTTCTGCTTGACCAGTATTTTCTTCAGTGTATTTTGGAGCCATCATACCAGTTAACATACCAGTAATATCATCTATCAGTTGGTAGATGATTGAGTATGTCTTAATCTCAACACCTTTTTGTTTAGCAGATGCTTTAACCGCACCAGTTGGACGAACGTTAAATCCAAGAAGAACACAGTTTTCAGAGTTGTTAACAAGTTCAACATCATTTTCTGTAATTCCACCAACACCAGAAGAGATAATGTTAACTTTAACTTCATCATTTCTAAGAGCTGTAATAGAAGACTTAATAGCTTCAAGAGTACCATGAACATCTGTTTTAAGTACAACTTTAAGAGATTTAAGTTTCCCTTCTGCTATCATTGCTGTCATATCATCTAAAGATGATTTAGTAGAGATTGAAAGTTCTTTATGTCTATCATACTCATGGCGTTTAAGAGCGTACTCTTTTGCCTCTTTGTCACTATTCATAACAGTCATAACTTCACCAGAAGCTGGTACTTCATTAAGACCAGCTACAACAGCTGTATGAGATGGTGAAAGAGTTTTCACTTGTTTGTTATGCTCATCCATCATCGCTTTAACACGACCATAAGCTGCACCACATACAACATAGTCTCCAACTTTAAGAGTACCATTTTGAACGATAACCGTTGCAACTGGACCACGACCTTTTTCTAATGAAGACTCAATAACAGCAGCTTTAGCAAGTGCATTTTCATTTGCCTTAAGCTCTAGTATTTCAGCTGTAGTAAGAATATTTTCAAGTAAGTCATCAATACCCATACCTGATTTTGCAGAAACTGGAACAAACTCTATATCTCCACCCCAGTCAACAGGATTGATACCATGCTCAGCCATTTGACCTTTAACCATGTCTGGTTGTGCAGTCTCTTTATCCATTTTGTTAAGTGCAACTACAATAGGAGCACCAGATTCTTTAGCCATTTTAATAACTTCTAGAGTCTGAGGTTTAACACCATCATCAGCAGCTACAACTATTACGATAATATCTGTAATATCTGTACCTTTTTGACGCATGTGACTAAATGCAGCATGTCCCGGAGTATCTATAAATGTAATAGGTTTACCATTTTGCTCGATCGTATAAGCTCCGATATGCTGAGTAATTCCACCAGCCTCACCATCTGTAACTTTAGCTTCACGGATTGCATCAAGAAGTGATGTTTTACCATGATCAACATGTCCCATAATCGTAATTACTGGAGCACGTTCAGTTGCATCTGGATCTTCTTCAATATCTTCCACTTCTTGAGTAAACTCATCTTTAGGGTCAATAATTGTTACTTCTACTTCAAACTCTTCAGAAAGAATCTCAATTTCATCATTTCCAAGGAAATCATTTTTAGTCATCATCATACCAAGGTCAAAAAGAACTTTGATGATATCTGACATAGGACGGTTAAGAGCTTCAGCAAACTCATAAACACGAATATCTTCAGGAATCTCTACGTGAGTAATAATCTCATCTTCTTGAGTTGCCTTAGTATATTTTTTACGTTTATCTTTACGAACTTTTCTTCCGCGTGGAGCTTGTTTCTTGTTTCCATTTCTACCAGCTGGCTTAGGAGCACGAGGTTTTCTTGGTGCTTCATCAGGAAGAGGAGCTCTTTCTGTTGCATTTAGGTCGAGAAGCGTTACTTGATCATCCATGTCCATAGAAACATCTTTCATAGAACCACCAAAGATATCCATACGTTTACCTTGGTCTTGTTTTGAAGCTGTTTTTGAACTCTGCTTAGATTTTTTCTTCTGAGCTAACTCTTCTAGAACTTCTGCACTCATTTTTCCATATGAAGATACTGAAGCTTGTTTTGTTGGTAAGTTATAGTTCTCTTCAACTTTTGGCTTTTTCTTTTTAACAATTTTAAGACCAGATTTTTTTATAGCTGGTCTAGCTGCTGGAGAAACAACCTTTAGTAAAGACTTAACTTTCTTCTCTTCAACTGGAGCTTCTTTAACTTCTTTAGTCTTTTCCGCTACAGGAGTCTCTACTTCTTTTGAAGGAGTAGCTTCAGCTACAACTTCTTTTGGAGTTTCTACTTTAACTTCACTTTTAACTTCTCTCTCTTGAACTTGAACTTCTTTTGGAGTCTCAACTGCTGGAGGAGTCTCTTTTGGAGTCTCACTTTTAGCTTTTACAACTTTAGGTTTTGGAGCTGGAGCTGGTTTTTCGTCTTCGCCATTCATAATATAGTTTGCAATTTCTTCTGCTTGTTCCATACTAACTTTACTCTGTGCGGCTTTTACTTCAATACCCATACCCTTAGCTTTTTCTAATACATCTTTAGAAGCTATTCCAAGTTCTTTTGCAATTTCGCTAACGCTAACTTTATCTGTCATCAGTGATGATCTCCTTTAGTTTGTTCATAAGTTCTTCTCTTTTATTACTTCTACACTGTCGCATAATAGCTTTTGAGAGTTTTTTTTCGTCTTTTTGACAATCTGGGCACAAGTAAAAACTTCTTCCAGAACCAGCGAATAAACTTATATCTCCATCAACACATCTAAGTCTTAGTAGATTAGATTGAGAATGCCTATCTCTACATGAGACACACATTCTAGTTGGTTGATGAAAAATTTTCGCCATTATATCTTAATCTTACTTTATTTAATAGGGCTAACGCTCTATTATTAGCCCATTATTATCAAAATCTAAAATTTTCACACCAAAGTCTGGAAATTTTTGAGAAAACTTGTTTGCTACCATTGATGCATCTTCATCATATACAAGTGAAAAGAATGTACTTCCACTTCCAGAGAGCGTACTCATAAGTGCACCAGATTCATAAGCAACTTTTTGAACTGCAAAGAGTTCTGGAAGTGTCTTCATTCTAGCCTTTTGATGAAATCTATCTTGAGAAGCTAACTTTAACATCTCCCAATCTTCATTAAAAAATGCGGCAACCGTTAAAGCTGTGTGTGACAAGTTATAGATAGCGTTCTCTTTTGAGTAAGATTTAGGTAATACTGTACGAGATTTAGATGTGTTCATCTGCTTGTTTGGAATAACTACAACAGCCTTTAGATAATCTGGAAGGTGTTTTCTTTGCGAGAACACTTTGTTTTTCTCTATAGTAGCTGCATTAAAACCACCCATTACTGCTGGAGTAATGTTATCTGGGTGAGACTCATATACAAGTGCATGGTTAAGTATACGGCGTTTAGAAACACGAATACCTGCTGCTTCATGAGCAGAAGCAATTGCTGAAACTATTACAGCAGAAGAGCTACCTAGCCCTCTTGACATAGGAATAGAGTTATAAAAAGTAAATTTAAAATTCTGTTTTTTCTTTGTTAAACGCGAGTAGTGTTCGTTAAAAATACTAATAAAAAGGTTATTTCCTTTTAAACGCGGGTTGTTTTCACCCTCGCCTTTTATACTTACACTAAAAAATTTTGATGGATGGAATTCAACTTTATTTCTCAAGTCGACAGCTAAGCCTAAAGAGTCAAAGCCTGGACCGAGGTTTGCAGATGTTGCAGGTACACTTATTATCAATTATTTATCCTAATTATCCAACAGCACCTATCATATAAAGTGGTGTTGTATTTGTACTAAACTCATTATAATCAAGCACAAATGGAAGTTCAAATATGACCTCTGGTGCTGTTTCTAATTTAAGAGTTTTTATTTCTGATGCAATTTTAACAAAATGCAACTTACCAATGGCTTTTATTGGTTCATTATTATTGAAAGTAAAAGCATCCGTTGCAAAAAGTGGTATCTTTTTCATTATGCTCATAGACTTTAAAAACAGGTATGCAACTTTGATAGCCATAAAACTACCTGGTCCATTTGCATAAAAGAGTTTTTTCACTTCATACCGAGCAAGTATATCTTTGAAAAGAATAGGTAAAATATCTGAACTCTTCTCTTGAGATTTTATAGTCTCAATAAGTTTTGAGTCTTCATAAACCCCTATCATAATAGGTGAAGTTAACGTAATGAGAAGAACATCTACCTTTTTAAGCATATGCTTTTTCTAACTCTTTTGTTTGCTCTCCAACAAGCTCAACTACTTCATAATTTTCTGGATCTTTTAAAAGCTCTAGTGTAAGTTTGTGGTTAAGGTCATGACTACCTGCTAGTGCTTCATAATTTCCTATAAAGTTCATCCCTATAAGAGACATATCACCTATAGCATCTAAAATTTTATGTCTAACAAACTCATCTTTAAAGCGCAGTCCTTCAGGATTTAAAATCTTTTTCTCATCAAGTACTATCGCATTTTCAAGTGAACCACCAAGAGCTAAACCTTTTGAACGTAGATACTGCACTTCATGTAAAAAACCAAATGTTCTTGCACGAGATATCTCTTTTTTGTAAGTCTCTTTTGTGAACTTTAGAACAAAGTCTTGTTTTTGTATAACTGGATGAGGGAACTTAATAGTAAAGTCATACTGCAGATCAGGTGAAGGAGATAGCTTTACATACTTCTCCCCTTCTTTTACTTCTATCTCTTTTTTTATACGCATGATTTTTTTAGGAACATCTAGCTCTTTTATACCTGCTTCATCAAGGAGCATACAGTAACTTGCACTACTACCATCCATAACAGGCACTTCATCTGCATCTACTATAACTCTTAAGTTGTCTATCCCATAAGCATATACAGCAGATAAAAGGTGCTCTATAGTGGAGATTACATTCCCGTCTTTACCTATAACTGTTGCCATTTTTGTATCAACTACATTTTGGGGTAAAAGAGGGATAGATACATCAACATCACTTCTATAAAAAACTATACCACTATTTGATTCAAGCGGTTCGAGTTTAAGTTTTACGGGAGATCCTTTATGGAGACCTATCCCGACTAACTCAACACTTTTTTGAATAGTTGTTTGATACATTTGATAACCTTTTAGTCTCTGTTTATAACGCTCTTAGCGTTTTTAATCACATCATGTATGTTTAACTTAATCCACTGTTTATCCATCCACTCTTGAGGGCGAACTTCTATACCTTGGACTAAAACACCAAAATGTAAGTGATCGCCCATAGCATAACCACTTTTCCCTGTGTTTGCTATTACTTCTTTTTTCATGATTTTATCACTGCTATTCACTTTAACACTTGAACAGTGTCCATAAAGTGTATAGAGTCCTAATCCATGGTCAATTAAAGGCATATTACCATAGAGACCATTATAGTCACTGTACATAACCTCTCCACCATTTTGAGGCTTGATTGCTGCCATGGCATTTGATGCAAGATCTAAACCTAAGTGGTAAGACTCACTTATCTGTTCTCCACCATAGTAGTACTTTCTATGATCTCCAAATGTAGCGACCACTTGTGCATTTTTAAGTGGATACATTTTATTCATTTTAAAGTTATCAAGTTTCTCATCTTTTACTACTGATGTTAACTTATGAATAAGTTCTTCATTTTTAGCACGTACGTCTTCGTTAATTATCTTAAACTGTTCAAGAGAGCCATCTATACCTTGTGTCTCCACAAACTCTTCAGCTAAGTCTGCGATTTTTCCTTTAAGAAACTTGTCACTTAGTTTTATCTTAGATACACGGTATGTTTTCTCTTTTAAATACAAAGGTATATATTCTTTTGCTGTGTTACCTGCTTTATCTTTTGCAATAACAGTAGCTTTAAACTCACTATCAGTCACTGGCCATGCTAAAAGTGATATAAAATAACCCTCTTTATAAAAAGTTTGAGGAATGAACTTTTTATCTCTATTTCCTTGAATATAAACTTCATCTATATTTTCGTCACTTAACTTGAAAATAACCAAAGCAGAACCACCACGACTAATCTTGTACGAGTTGCTTACTATGTTAAGTTGTGGTCGTTTTTTATCTATAATAAGTTTAAAAACTTTTCTCGTAGAGTTTCCAGCAAAAAAGTTCCATTTACTAACATCTTGTGCTTCGATTATGATTTGAATCTCTTTATCTTTTATAGCATATGCACTTCTTGGTGGCTTAACTTCAAGAGTTAATGCTGATTGTGGAGTTATTAACTGTTCGTACTGAAGAACTTTTTCTTCTTTTGAACTTTTTAGAGTGATTTTATATGACTTCACGCCACTCTCATCATTTAGATTTACATTAAGTGGGTTTTTTAGATTCCAGTATCCATTATTCTCGACAACTACAGTCGGTGCATTTCTTTCAAACATTGCTGAAAAGTATACAAATATAGATGCTCCTATGAACATAACCATAACTAAAAGTAGACCAAACGAACCATTATTATTTTTTCTCAAACTATATTTCCTTTAAAGTTTCTAATATTTTATTTTTTTCATCACTTTTATAAAGTGTTACTTCTTTCACATTTACAAGAGTCAGTATATCTTCTAAAACTTCTCTTGCATCATTTATAGATGCACCAGAGGCTTTTAACTCTTCATCGCAAATAAAGAGTTCAGCTTTTGTCGCATCATCTTTAAGCAATAAGCTTTTGTACATAGTCGCTCTTAATCGTATAGCGGATAGTGGCACTTTTCTTTGTAAATATTCTCTACATACTTTGTACTCAGCTCCAAGAGCTATTAGTTCACTTGCTATAGCAAAAACTATACCATCACTATCATCACTTTTAAAGTTATTGTACTTCATTAACAGGGCAGTATAAAGAGCTGTTGCCATCTTTTTATTTATCTTTATTTTCTGCTCTTTTAAAGAGTCAAAAAATAGTTTAACATCACAACCAAGTTCTATAACTAGGTCTGCTGAAGTTGAAGAAGTCGCTCTTACCTTATCAAACCATGGTAGAAAACTAAGGTTACTCTCTAAAGTCTCTTTTGAAGATAAAGAAACTTTTTTATGCAAAGTTAAAACATAAGTATACAGAGCACTTCCAAGTGCAAAAGAGTTATTGTCAACTACTATAAGGACATGACTTACTTTATCGATCTCTTCTATTGGTATTTTCATATCTACTTTTTAAGTGAAATTATATACTAATTCTTATTCATCTTATAGACATATGCTAAAACTTCTGCCACAGCAGCAAAAAGTGCTTCGGGTATAGGTTTATCTAGTTCAACTTCTGCATACAGGCTTCTAGCAAGTGGTGGATTTTGTATGATATGCACTTCATTTTCACGAGCAACTTTTTTGATCTGCTGTGCCATGTTGTCCATTCCCTTGGCTATAACCATCGGCGCATTTGAAGTCTCCGCGTCATACTTTATGGCCACAGCATAGTGTGTTGGGTTTGTTATAACCACATCGGCATTTGGAACCTCTGCCATCATGCGTTGACGTCCCATCTCCATCTGCTTTTGTCTGATTTTAGACTTTATAAGAGGGTCTCCCTCCATATTCTTCATCTCATCCTTTACTTCTTGTTTGGACATTTTAAGACCATCAAAATACTGCTTTCTAACTATCACCAAATCTATAAGTGCAAAAACAAAAATTATTAGAAGCATTACAAGAGCTATTATAATCATCTTGTCTTTTAACCAATCCAACTGATCAGCTAAGCCAAAAAGTGCAACGGTTGGTAACTCTTCGATAAAGAAAAAGAAAAATATAAAACCAATCCCCAAAGTGGTAAATGCTTTAAAGGTAATCTTAATACCTTCAATGATTTTCTTCATTGAAAAAAGATTCTTTGTTCCCTTGATAGGATCGATCTTTTTAAAGTCTGGAACAATAGCTTTTGTAGTAAATAAAAATCCAAATTGAGAAAGGGCAGCTATAACACCTGCTATAGCAACAGCTATGGCTAGTGGTAAAATCATTAAAAGAGTTTCTCTGATTGTAATGATGGCTATATCAACCATAAAAACTCTATCTAAAGGCATACCAACAAGAGAGAAGTAGTATTTAAAAAGCTGTAGCATATGATCAGCCATAAAAGGGAAAAGCATCAAAATAGCTAAAATAGCCACAAAAAGAGTTATAACACCTGATGTATCTTGAGACTTTGGTACATTGCCTTCTTTTCGGGCATCCTCTATCTTCTTGTCGGTGGGTTCTTCTGTTTTTTCTGCATCATCAGCCATCTAGTCGCTATAGCCTCGGTTTTGTTACAACTTTGAGAGTTGTAACACTTTTATTGTTCATAAACTCTATAAGAGTGTCGAAGTTTTTGTACTTTTCTTCATTTATCAACTCACTATCAGCATAAGCAAAACTATCAAAACGCAATCTTTTTGGCGAATTGAGAAGTACATACATATCATAAGTCTCTACCCCCTTGTGAAGTAGTCCAGCCTCTGGTATAGTCTCAAAATCTTCATCGGGAATTTTTTCTAGAGTTTTTTTAGACACTTTTACATTTCTAACAAGCGTAGCCACCGTTCCATCTTCATAAACTGTAAGTATACTCACATAGCCATCTTTAGCAGACTCAACTTTAAAGTAAAACTTATCGCCATCATATAAAATATCTCTCTTTTTATCAGTATGCAGAGAGAGTTCTGGGTTGTAAGTAGATGTAAAAAAAGACGCAAAATCTTTTTTATCGAGAACTTGAAGTACGGACTTATATTTTATAAACCATTTTTTATCTTTTCGAAGTAGAGAGAAGTCTATCTCTTTTGCTAAAGATTTTTTCAACTTTTTAGCGATGTTTGTATGTTTTAGATAACTATTTGAGACTTTAGAAGCAGGTAGGTTTAGAAGATTTATTTTTCTAGTAAACTTATCAAGAG
>JAYEJR010000180.1:0-5986 GCA_034660715.1 Campylobacterota bacterium
TAAGCCATGTATCAACTGGATTGATAAGTTTGTAGATAGCAGGCACTATAAAAAGTGTAAGTATCATAGAGCTTATAAGCCCACCTATAACAGCTATAGCCATTGGTGCATTTGTTTCACTTCCAAGTCCCTCTCCAAATGCTAGTGGAATCATCGCAAAAACCATAGCAAATGTTGTCATAAGAATTGGACGAAGACGTTTTTCACCAGCTTCAATAAGTGCTTCATCAGTAGTACTACCATTTTTGATAGCTGCATTTGCAAAGTCTACTAGAAGTACAGCATTTTTACCAACCATACCCATGAGAAGCATAAAGCCAATCATAACAAAGAGTGAAAACTGAAGCCCACTAACATATAACGCTAACATAACACCAATGATACTAAGAGGTAGTGCCATCATAATGATGATAGGTTGTATAAGTGACTCGTAAAGGATAGCAAGAATGATAAACATCAGTATAACTGAGAGTCCAATTGCCGTGGCAAAGGCTTGTCCAGTTTTTTCCATCTCTTCAGCAAAACCAGTAAACCTATAAGTAACACCTTCTGGCATAAGCTCATCTATTTTCTCTTTAGTGTAGTTTACTGCTCCACCAAGGTCTAGTCCAAAAAGGTCAGCATACACACTTACTTGTCTCTGTCTATCAAAGTGATAGATAGTAGCTTGAGATGAAGCTTCTTTAATCTCTACGAGTCCATCAAGATAAACTAGTGTTCCATCATTGGCTCTTAGTTGTATCTTTTTTAAGTCTGTAATAGCTTGACGGTTCTCATCATCAAAACGTAAGCTGATGTTATACTGTTTTCCATTCTCTTCAAAATAAGAGATTTCAAGGTCACTCGAAAATGCAGTAGCGATTGCACTTGCAATTTGTGAAGCATTGATACCCAAGCGGTTGGCGTTTTCTCTAAGGATATTTACATCATACTGTGGTTTAGGATCATCAAGATTTGTATCGATGTCTACAAAACCTTTCTTAGCAGAGATATACTCTACAAGGTTGTTTTTAGCTATTGTCAGCTTCTCAAATGAGTCAGACTTTAAGATGATTTGATAAGGTACACTTACACCTGCTCCTTTGATATTTGGAATCGCTGAAGCTGTGATAAACATATCTTTTTTAAATGGCGTTAGTTTATCTCTTAGGCTTTGTATAACCTCTTCTTGGTTAAGAGCTCTTTGACTCATGTCAATAAGTTTAACATAGATGAGTGCTTTGTTCTTCTCTTGTGCTGAGTTGTATCCTACACTAAGAGTTGTAAACTCAACATTATCATCACCTTGAATCATTCTCTCAACTTCTTTAGACTTTCTAATCATATCATCAAGTGAGATACCACTATCAGCTTTTATTTTAACTTCAAACTCACTTTTGTCCTCTTTAGGTATAAAGTCCATACCGATTTTTGGAAAAAGTGAAAGTGAGCCAAAGAACATCATAAGTACTAGAATAATTGTAATAAACTTAAATCGTAATGTCACTTTTAATACGGCTTCGTATATTTTGTCAATAAGGGTAAATATTGGTTCTGTAATACTATAAAATTTACTCTCGCCTTTTTTGATAACACGAGCACTTAGACTCGGTATGAAACTTAGAGCGATAGTGTACGAGATGATGATGGCAAAACCAACAGTCATAGCAAAACTCTCAAAGAACTTACCAACGATACCACTCATATTCGCAACAGGGATAAAAACAGCTAAAAGCATGGCTGAGATAGCAAGGATAGCAAACGCCATCTCTTTAGTACCTTCAAGCGCTGCCTGAAGTCTATCCATACCAGCTTCTTGTTTCTTGTAGATGTTTTCGATAACAACGATGGCATCATCAATGATGATACCAATAGAGAGTGTAAGTCCTATCATAGTCATCTTGTTAAGCTCAAATCCCATAAAGTTCATTAGTGCAAATGTCCCAAATATAGAAGCAGGGATAGACAGAGCAGAGACAAAAGTGATAGTTACATTTCGTAAAAAGAAAAAGATGATGATAGCTGCTAAAAACGCACCATAGATAAGGTCAAACTTTACATCTTCAAGTGAATGAAGAATAAAAGGTGTAGTATCTTGAAGAACAACAACTTCAAATCTATCTCCTGCCATACTCTGAAGAGATGGAACGGCTTTTTTTACACTCTCAACTATATCTATAGTGTTGGTACCAGAGATCTTTTGAACTTCTATCATTACACCTTCAACACCATTGTATGAAGCATAACTTTTAGAATCACTCAGTGTATCTTTTACAGTTGCTACATCTTTGAGACGGATACTGTCTCTTATCTTGATGTTTTGAAGTTCTTCTACACTGAGTGCATCTGCTTTTGTTTTTAAGATGTACTCATTAGTCGCAGTGATAAGTTTACCACCACCAATTTTTACATTCTCTTTTGAGACTGCTTGATTAAGCTCTAGTACAGTGATTCCATACTTGTTTAGAGCATCAATATTTGGATAGATTTTAATCTCTCTATCTTTGTATCCAACGATATTAACGCCACCAACACCGATGATCTTTTGAACAGATGGTTTTACTTTTTCGTCTGCAAAGAGCATAAGGTTTTGAACACTATCCCCCTTTGCTGTTAAAAAGAGATTGATGATAGAAGCTCCACCAATATCTAGCTTACTTACTAGTGGCGTTTTAGCATCTTTTGGCAGAATTACAGCAGAGACTTTATCACGAACATCATTTGTAGCTTCGTTTATCTCACGTTCAAGAAAAAACTTCACCATGATGATACTAACACCATCACTACTTGTTGAGGTGATGCTATCTACACCACCTATGCGCGAAATAGCTTCTTCTAGTTTATCAGTTACTTGTGACTCTACTGTTGTAGGTTCAGCACCTGGATAGACTGTTTGGATGGTAACCATAGGAAAGTCAATATTTGGGAAAAGTGCTGATGACATATTTTTGAAACTTGAGTATCCAAAGAACATGAGTGTAACGACATACATAAGTGTCGTTATAGGTCTATTAATAGCTAATTTATACATACAAGACTACTTTTTTACTTGAATTTGTCCATCACCAAAAAGACCTGGGATGAAATTTTTTGTTTTTACTTCTGCTGTGATTTTTCTACTTTTAGCATCTGCTCTTGGATATACTTTAGAGATACTCCCTGTGTAAGTTGTATTATCTCCATCTATCTTATATGTAAATGTAGAACCTACTTTTACAAGGTTTCTATTTTTTTGATCAAACGCCAAGATAAGTTTTCTTTGACGTTGACTCTGAATTTGAAAAACTGTTTTAAGCATCATTCCACTTACTGCATCTCCAACTTCAACATCTTTAGAGTAGATAACACCATTAAAAGGAGCCTTTAGGAATGTTTTTTCATAGAGTGCTTGTTGGTATGCAAGTTGATTTTTAGCACTCTCGTACTTGTTGGCAACCCCATCAAACCTAGCTTCATCTATAAGCTCTTTGATTTTGAGTTGGCGTTTATAATCTTTTTTAGCATACTTTAGAGCAGTTTTTGATACTTCAAGCATAGCTTTTATATCTCTGTTTTCAAGTTGGGCTAAAACATCTCCTTTTTTTACTTTGTGTCCGATGTCTGTATTTACTTTGTCTACGATACCACTAGCGATAAACGCCAACTTAGCATCTTTTAAAGGTTCTACTGTAAAAGTTGCATAAACATCGTTGGCGTTTAGAGTACTAAGGCTAAGTATTAAAGCGAGTAAGATTTTGTTGATTGTTTTCATTATTGTAATTCCTCTTTGATATTTTTTCCACTATAGTAGTAAAGAATAGCATATGCTATTTCTAGTTCGTTGAGACCACTCTCATAAAGTGCTTTAGAACTTGTGCGTTTTGTCAGTGCATCCAGGTAGACTATATAGTCAACTATGCCGGCATTGTATTTTTTCTCTATCGTGTTAAAAGCACTTGTAGCAGCGTTTAATGCACTAAGTGCACTCTGTATTCTTATCTCCGATGTTTTGATTCTAGAGATTGCAAGAGCATGTTGCATCTTTTGCTCTTTGTTCTGGTAAGATATTTGAGAGTTGAGAGCTTGTGAAGATAGTAAAACAGACTCTTTTGTATCGCCTATAGCACCATAGTCAAATACTCTGAAATTCAGAGAAAGCATAAGTGTGTTTTGGTTTTCAAGTGGCGAAGCACCAAAAGAGGCTGCTTTTGCATCTTCTCTATCATATGCATAGAGACTATATGTGTCTTCTATTTTGATGTTTGGATAGTAGAAACTATCTATCGCTTCGGCTCCATATTTTAATGATTGGTTTTGTGAGATAAGTGCTTTAGTAGCATCAAGTGTTTCATATTCTGTAGAACTACTCTTATGAAAACTTGAATCTTCTAGAGAGTCTATCTGCTTACCAACTTTTAGTGATAGTCCAGACTGAAGAGATAGGATTTGAAATTTCATAGACTCCATCTCATATATGTTTGTATCAAAGTCCGCTTGCACACGATCTACATCATCACTTGTAGCCATCTTCGCTTCATAAAAACTTTTTGTACGTTCTAACTGTTTTTGAAGAGATTCCCCAGCTTCTTTTCTGGCATTTAGAGAAGCTTCTAGACTCTTTATACTGAAAAAGTCTTGTGCTATTTGTAGACTTAGGCTTTTTTTATACGCTGAAGTATCAAACTCTGAAGCTTTGAATGCATACTCTGCTTGGTCTGACTCGGCTGAGCGTTTTCCACCATTATAGATATCATAAGATATTTTTGCAAACCCACTAAGTGTATCCCCTGGCTGTAGAGGAGAAGGATCATCATCGCGTTTATAAAAACCTCCAACATCTATAGTTGGAAAGTAAGCACTGTTTTTTGAGTCTAGTTCTTTTGACTTGGACTCTTGTAAGTAGCCTTTTGAAATGACTAAGTCATTTTTATTCTCAGCAATCTCCATGAGCTCTTTTAAGTTATCCCCATAGACAAATAAGGGGATGATTAAAAATAGTATTCTTATCATTTTTTTACCTCTATTAATTCAAATAGTGCATCAATGAAGGTATCTAACTCTTCTTTAACATCACTTACTCTATTTGTAATTTCACTTGATACAAATATACCTTCCCCAAGAACAAATAAGCCTCTCGCAAATTGCATTGAATTTGGAATTAACTCTTTCTTATCTATACCTTCTTGAATGATTTCTTGAAACCAAGAGAAATATTTATCAGAACAACTGCTTTGAAATTCTAATAGTGGAGACTTTGGGTTTAGAAGAGAGATGGAGATAAACTCTTTATAGATTGCCCGTAACTCTTTCTCATCCTCAGCATAAAAGAAGTCGGAGAAAGCTTTAATTTTTTCTTTTGCTCTTATATTTTCCTGCATCTTTTTTTCTTTTTTAATGTTATGCTCTTGCATGAGGAGATTAACTATTTCAAAAACTATCTCTTCTTTGTTACTGAAGTACTCATAGATAGTACCTTTTCCAACTCCTGCAGTTTTTGCAACTTCAGAAATAGTTAAATCATTGATGCCTTTGCTAACGAATAGGTCTTTACATGAGAGTGCAATATCTCTTTTCTTTTGTACCTTGTCTACTATAATTGCCAAATATAACCCTTTAAGATGATGACTGACTGTCGGTCAATTAGAGAATTGTACATTCATTAAACTTAAAGGATAATAAATGACTGTCGGTCAGTCATTTATATAATGGAGAGAAAATAATAAGTATTGGGTATATAAAAAACAAACTCTGAAAATATAGAACTTTATAAAGCTAACTGTTATGTTTTTAGTGTTATATAATGTAAAAATATAGTTATAAAAGGCTAAATATGTGTAATGTTCATCCAAAGTTAACACAAGTTATAGTTGATCAAACACCAAGAATAATGGTGGCGTTATTAGTAGTCTCAAGTATTTATGTCTATATATTTATGAAGTTTGTGCCACTGCCTATATTGATAGTTTGGTTAAGTAGCCAGATTATGTTAGCAGGCTACCGTTGGGTAAATGCGAAGAGATTACAAAAG
>JAYEJR010000181.1:0-23850 GCA_034660715.1 Campylobacterota bacterium
AGATTAAAGGCTGACCCTGTCCCACCTTCCTCCTCACAATGCTTTCACTAACATAATCGCCAACTGATAAACAATTTTACTGTTATTTTTTAGAGTAGTATAAAAATATGGCATATTGTAATTAAAAAACAGACTCTCGTTGCATCTCTCCTGAAGCGCAATGGTCTCTTTTTATATTTTACTTATGGATATTCAATATTGGAATCATTCCATCTCAGGAGAGATGGGAAAGTAAAGATTAAATCACAACAATGGGCAAAGTTAAAGACAATGCAGCGGTTGGAACATTTGGGTCTATTGAAGCTACTAATGCCGAGATACAACAGCACAAAGACTCAGGGAATGGTGATGCGATAGAGGGTGCTATTAAGGATATGGTTACTGGGGGTCAAGAGAAGGGTAAGCAATCCGCAACACATGCTGATAACTTGAGGGAAAATTATGGAGACAATCTGGATAAAAGTTTTCAAGATAGAACACTCGCTGAATCAATAAAAGGACAAATTAAAGGAGTTGACTCTCAGATAAGCGAACTGGAGTCATCTGCTCATAGTGTCGAAAATGCAAACAAGTTCAGCGCACTAAAAGAAGAAAGAGCAAAGCTCGGAAGCAGCTTAGAACAAGCAGAGAAGGGCTTAACTCTTCGAGACTCAGTAGGCACAATTGACCAAAGTAAACAAGAGTCTCAGCATGGTCAAGCACTGGGTATAAAGGAGAATCAGGCCTCCGAAGTAAGCTATGCAGAAAACGCAATGTATGGCGAAGAGTCTCAGCAGCAAAGCACACAAGCCAAAATTCTAACACAAGGTGGCGTTGATTCTGCTGTCAATACGGATGTGGCAGATTCATCATTGAAAGCTGCGAAACAACAAGATAGTTTAGTAGCCGAGATGCAACAACAAATAAAAGCAGACAATCCTAAAGTGTCAGACGACGACGCTAAGAAAATTGCTGAAGGATTTGTAAAAGGTGGAGAAGAGGCATCTAAAAGCATCACTGAAGCAATGAATAAAGGCATAGACATTAATGCAGCAAGCGCAGCCGTTGCAAGCGCTGGTGCATTAGCTGGGACAATGATGGGTGGAAAGACAGCAGCAGATATAGTTTCAGTGGATCGTGCAGACGAGAAATACAAAAATGGCGGATATGTAGGTTTACAAAAAGATAGCGCACAGATAAAAACTGATTCTTCAATAGGTGATACATCTGGACTGCTTGATGTTCCAGAAAGCCATAGAGAGTCATATATTAAAGGTGCACTGCAAAAAGCAGATTTGACAAGTGCAGAAAAAGGGAAAGATGTTCGGGATGACTTTAAGCGCGCTGGATTGATTAATGATGACGATTCGGTTAATGCAGATAACTGGGTGTCTGGTACAGGATACTTAAGGGCAAACAATATGAGTTCTCACAATGCACTAGTTGCAGGAGGAATGGTATTTAGCGGTGCACTAGGCGATGATTCGACAGTAAAAGCTGACGGAGAAGAGAGCTTAAAGACTGGAAGCTCAACAACAAACAATATGGATACGGCACAAAAAGTTTCTGCATTTAATGCGATGCAAAAAGCTACAGGCGGTGAAGAGATAACATACGATGAAAATACGGGACAGCTCAATATCCCAGATGAAAAAACAGGAAGAGAATTCTTAAGTCATGTTGGAAAAACTGATCTTGTTCAAAAAACAGGGCAGAATGCAGTCGCAGAAACATTAGGGGCTGTTGCCGAGACATTAGGGTTGTCTGCCGAAACCGTTGTTTATGGTATAGGTGGGGCAGCAGTGACGGGTGGAGCAATAGGTTTAGGAAAGAAACTAAGCCTTGGAAAAAAAGCTAAAGTACACTCAACTAAGGACAAACGCGGCGATACCGATTCCGATAACATAGATACCAAGCATAATCCGACTCCTTCGGAAATAAAATCTCAAAGCGAAACTAATCTCAAGGCTGGTCGTGCTTCTTACTCAGAGTATAGCGAAGAACGAAAAAACTTGCAAGCGGATGCCAATAAAGAGAGTGCAAAAATATCTGATATGCAAGAAAAAAGAGTAGGTCTTGTCGCTGATGGCAAACCAACTGCAAGCATAGACCACGAAATTTCCGAAAGCCAAAAGAGACTTGATTCAACCAATGGCGAAATAGATTCTAAAACAAGACAGATGGATGCTCAAAATACAGTAAATAATTTAGAAAAAGAAAAAATAGCGAAAATCGATGAAAGTGTAAAGCCTCTCTCGTTGCATCTCTCCTGAGGTGCAATGGTCTCTTCGTATATTTTACTTATGGAGATTCAATATTGGAAGCATCCCATCTCAGGAGAGATGGAACGAGTTAAGGAACAAAGGATGAGACCTTTTAAGCCAATCGGTTTGATACAAAGTTGTATCTTTTTCCCTCTCTAAACCTTATTTACTAATAGCTCACCAGACTCTTATGTTCATTGGACACAAAACTAAACTTCGTGCTTATCACTTTTACAACTGAGTCTTCTTCTAAAATGCTACACTTCTCATCTATCATGATAAAGCTATTTGCAAAGGCAAGGGGTGAGACCATACCAGGTGCGAAGTGCTCACACACAGTGAAATACTCTCCATCAAAGTAACCTGGCACGAGTGTTCTTCTTCCCGCTCTGAGTCTGAATTCACTCTTTATCTTGGCGTTTATAGTGCTGATGAACTTTTTTCTCGCTCCACTGAGAGCATAGATGATGCTTTGACCAAAGAGTTCAAAGTTTAGAGCTGCTGCTAATGGATTACCTGGGAGGTTTAAGATGGCAGTGTTGCCAATCTTACCAAAGGTTGTAGGTTTTCCTGGTTTTATCTCTATCTTGTCAAAGAGTATATGGTAGCCAAACTCTCCAAACGCCTCTTTAGTAAAGTCTGCATCGCCTACGCTCACACCGCCACTTGTGATGACGAGGTCACACTCTAGGGCGGATTTTATGTGCTCTTTGATGTCGCTCATGGCGTCTTGCGCCGTTCCTATAAACTCCACTTCGCATCCAAGCTCCTGAGCTCGTGCTAGAAGAGTAGGGGTGTTTGTGTTGTAGAGTTGGTACTCTTCTACCTCTTCAAAGTGCATCTTAAGCTCATTTCCCGAGGCAAAAAGAGCAACACGTGGGCGTTTATGTACCTTTATATGGCTAATGCCTTGAGAAGCGAGAAGTGTGACTTGGTGAGCGTTTATGATATCGCCATGGGTGAGGAGGGGAGTCTCTTTTTTTATATCTTCACCTGCAAATCTTATGTGCTTTGAGACGGTTAAGTTTTGAGGCAGTGTAACGCCGCCTTCACACTCTTTAGTCTCCTCTATGGGAACAACACACTGTGTTCCTAGGGGAATCTTCGCACCTGTCATTATCTTGATAGCTTCGCCCGAGTGGAGTTCTCCACTAAAGTCATCACCTGCAAAGATCGTCTCTGTTACTCTAACACTTTTTCCAGAATCTTCTACCTTAACAGCATAACCATCCATAGCAGAGTTATCAAAAGGTGGAAGGTTATGAGTAGCGATGATGTCCTCTGCTAAAACAAATCCAAGTGCACTCTCTATAGGTAATATCTTGAGTGAAGTTATACTCACATTTGTGTAAATTAACTCTAGTGCTTTTTCTACTGTTACTGACATCTTTTCTCACTCTTTGTTTAGTTGACATATTCTACTATAATTTCGTTATGAATGAAATGTATAACATGGGTTTATCCCTCCATAGTATTAGTGCAGGTGCTGTTTTGGCAGTAATATTTATCAATCTGTTTATTTTGATAAGTCATCAAGACCTAAAAAAGTATAAAAGGTTACACTCTATAGTTCTTTGGCCTTTTACTTTTACCACTCTTGGAGTTGTAATATTTACAGGTATCATCATGATGGCTGCAAAGCATTTAGACTTTAGTTTTGCAAACATAGTGATGATAGTTATAAGTGTTGTTTACATCGCTTTAGAAGTAAAACGTGTGAAGTCACTTAAGTATCTAAACGCCACTAAAGATCATGCTTTTAATGCCTACAAACCACTAGCAAGAACTATTTTTCAAATAGAGTTCATACTTGTACTATTAGTATCTATCTGGATGTGGCTGGTTTGATATATATTTTTGATGAGAAGGCTGGTGCTGATGAGCTGACTTTAAAGGGAGAACTTCATAAGTACCTCATAAAAGTTCGTCGACATAGTGTAGATGATGAGTTGGCGTTTAGAAACAGAGATGAGATGAAAACTCTTCACCTTTATAAGCTAGTTGATGTAGAGCCAAGAGCAGCAACTCTCTCTCTAATATCATCAAAAACTGTAGAAGTAAAAAGTGATAAAGAGTTACATATAGCTTGGTGTGTGATAGATCAAAAGTCAGTAGAAAAAGTACTCCCTTCTCTTTGTGAAATTGGAGTGAGTAGAATCTCTTTTATTACTTGTGAGAGAAGTCAAAAAAACTTCAAACCTGACTTTAAACGCTATGAGCGAATAGTAGAAGCTTCTATGCAGCAGAGTGGCAGAACATCTCTCATGGAGTTTGATAGCTATAAAAATATAGAAACTTTCATAGAAGAGTTTCCTGATACAAAAGTATTTGATTTTTGTGACAATGTTTTAAAAGGTGGTAGCTCCTTTAAAAGAGTACTCATCGGCTGTGAAGGTGGTTTTTCTCCAAATGAAAAAGAGTTTTTAAAGTCTCAAGAGGTATTTAGGCTCAACTCGGCAATGGTTTTAAGATCTGAATCTGCAGTTATGGCGGTTGCAAGTAAGATTCTTCTGTGATAAACGCTAAAAATTATAATTTTAAGATTTTTTTGGATATAATTCCACTTCAAACAATCTGCACCCATACAGATTTAAAAAATATATAGATATACGTACACGACGTGTATCAAAAGGCAAACTAGATGAAAAAAGATTTACACCCAGACTTCGTAACTTGTACTGTAACATGTGCTTGTGGAAACACTTTTGAGAACAAAGCAGCTCAAGATACACTTAAAATAGACATCTGTAATGAGTGTCACCCATTCTTTACAGGTTCTGAGAGAATGGTAGATACAGCTGGTAGAATCGAGAAGTTTAACGCTCGTTACGCTAAAAAATAGTCTTTAATTTTTAAAGATTTAGAATTATGTTATCTTTAGTTCCTACACCGATAGGTAACATTGGTGACATTTCACTTAGAAGCATTGAGCTTTTAAGTGAAGCTGATATACTCCTTTGTGAAGATACTCGCGTCACAAAAAAACTCATTCATATACTCAAAGAACGCTACAACACTTCTTTTAAAGAAAATCAAGAATTTATCTCACTTCATTCACACAATGAACAGGCTTTTGTTGAAAAACTAGATCCCTCTTTTTTTGAACAAAATATTGTTTATGCAAGTGATGCTGGTATGCCTGGAGTAAGTGATCCTGGACAAGCCTTAGTAGCTTATTGTCTTAAGAACAATGTTGAATATGACATCCTTCCTGGAGCAAATGCAGTTTTGACTGCTTTTGTTGCGAGTGGATTTGAGCAGACAAAAATGCTCTTTTATGGCTTTTTAGATCACAAAGGTGCTTCAAGAAGTGCAGGACTTCAAAAAGCACTTCATAATGGTTTCACAACTATACTCTATGAGTCTCCACACCGTATTGAGAAACTACTTTTAGAGATAAAAGAGGAAGAACCCACAAGAGAGATATTTTTAGCAAAAGAGCTGACTAAAAAGTATCAAAAGTACTTTAGAGGCACTGCACAAAAAGCACTTGAAAACCTAGATGGAAATTTTCGTGGAGAGTGGGTTGTTGTTATAAGTGCAGGTGAAGCTCAATCTGATTCGGCTATCTCTCAAAAAGATATATTAGGACTTGATTTACCGAAAAAAGTTCAAGCAAAACTTATCAGTAAAATAACTGGTGAAAATACAAAAGCTTGCTATCAAAGACTCCTGGAACTCTAAATTTTAAAAAAATAAGAAGCAACTCACTAATTGTACGTATTATTTAGATAAAATACTCCTATGTTAATTTATGCAAAACAACCAATATATTATTTAATCAACAAGTATCCAAATAAAATTAAGACACTTTATTTAGCCAAAGAGCTAGAAAAAAAAGAGTATTCTCGTCTAATGAAAATGGATTTTGAAATCAAACGTATTCCGAATGAAGCAGCACAAAAAATGTGTAAAAATGCTTCTCACCAAGGCTTTTTAGCTGAAGTAGATGACTATCAACTACAGCCGTATGATTTCTTTTTTGAGAAGAAATTTGTGCTTGTTCTCTCAAGTGTTACGGATGTTGGTAACATCGGGGCTTTAGTAAGAAGTGCTTATGCACTTGGTGTTGACGCTATCATAGCTTGTGGAATCAAACAGCTTCCAATGGATACTATCCTAAGGACTAGTACAGGTGCGCTTTATGATATGCCATTTGCTATAGAGAACAATATTCATGATGTACTAAATGACCTTAAAATGTCAGGATTTACTACTTATGGTGCGGACATGAGTGGAATGGATATTCGTGAAACACGTATAGATAAGAAGAAAGTTTTAGTACTTGGAAGTGAAGGTGAAGGTTTGACTTCTCGAATCGTTTCTAAACTTGACTGTGCTGTAAGTGTGAAGATGAAACATGAATTTGATTCACTAAATGTAAGTGTAGCTGGTGCAATTTTAATGGATAGGATGAGATAATGGATGAAGAACTAGAGAAGTTACAGAGTTTAGGTGTGCAGAAGATATATGAAGAGACTCATATACCTTTAAAATATGTTCAGTCGATGCTCCATGGTAGCTTTGAAGGTTTTTCACGTGTTCAGTTCTTAGGCTTTATATCTATTTTAGAGAGAGAATATAACCTAAACTTGAATGGGCTGAAGGGTAATGGTTTAAAATATTTCGATGAAATAGAACAAAAAACTTCCGCAGGGGTATTTATTGTTCCTAAAAAGAAGCAATATAGTAAACTACTCTACCTCGGACTTATAATATTTCTGTTTGCTATCGTAGTACTTTTTAGTTTAAGTAAGTTTTCACAAAATGATATAGAAGTTGAAGCCATAGAAAATGTTCATATTGAAACTATTCAAAAAAAGATAGAGTCTCTTGAAGCTGAAAAAGAAGATATAAATGTTTCTATCAGTGTGCCAATATCAATAGAAGAAACTCCTGAACCTATAGAAGAGATAGTGGAAAAGTCTTTAGAAATAACTTCTAAAGGTAATGTGTGGTTTGGTTATATAGATGCAAAAACAAACAAGCATTTTCAAGGGCAATTTAAAGGTAAAAAAGAGTTAGACCCTGAAAAAGACTGGCTTTTACTTTTTGGACATGGTTTTATAGATATCTATGTAAATGGGGAAGTACAAAAGTTTAAATCTCGTGAGAATGTACGGTTCTTATATAAAGAGAATAAGCTTGAGGCTATTTCTCTAAAAGAGTTTAAAAGATTTAATAGAGGGCGTAAATGGTAAAAGTTTTTTTTTCTCTCTTAGTACTCTTTTCTCTTTCATATTCTGAAGATGCACAAATAGTTGAGGATTCTCTAGTTGTAGAAGATCCTGTTGTAAGTAAAATAAAAAGTTTTTTAGATACTCAAGCATATGAAGAAAATGTTGATTTTATTAATGTTATTTTTGATCCAAAATCAGATTTTTATAAAAATGAACGAGTTGATTCTGTAAAGGTTGTAGAGACTCTTAAAGAGAATGGACTGTTAGAACTTTTTTTCAAAACACCAAGAGAGTTGACACTCAACTTTAAAACAAGTGGCTCTCCACTCTTTTTTGTAAAACTGATGGGTGATACACTTAGAAGTATGGGGTACTATCGGTATGTTACTACTGCTTCTCATTTAGATGCTTCTGAGTTTACTTGGAACATTAACTTAACATCCGAATACGCAACTGATCCTTTGATTTTAGAGACAGAGTTAAATAAAAGTGGTTGTAAAATTATTGATGTAGAGAGAAGCTCTCAAACACAATGGACATATATTATTGATATGGATAGTGGATTTTTAAACATAAAAGAGTTGAAGAGTAATGAAGAGTTGAATTTAAAACGCTCTTTGTATGCACACTGGCTTAATGTTTCACAAGTAAATTCTGTAACGATTAAAAGCAGTAGGCGAAATAGATGGTACCCTTATATAGCCTACTATGATGCTTCTTTACATCTTTTAAAAGTTGTAAAAAGTAGTGAAATCACTCAAGAAATTGATTTAGATATTCCCCAGGGAAGTAAGTATATCAAGATTTCAGATCTATATACTCTTAAAAATGTTCGTGATGAACTAGTGATATATCCAGTAGGCTTTAGGTAAGAGAAGCTTTATTAGCTTATTCTAAATATTTTTAGATAAAATGTCATTAATAAATTTAGAGGGCTAAATATGTTTGATGAGATACAATTTAATAGAGTTCAGAGACTTCCAAAGTATGTTTTTGCAGAAGTAAATGACATAAAAATGAAAGAACGCCGTGCTGGTAAAGATGTTATAGATTTTTCTATGGGTAATCCTGATGGTGACACTCCAGAACACATTCGTGAAAAACTCGTTGAATCGGCCCAAAAAACTAAAACTCATGGTTACTCTACAAGCAAGGGTATTCCAAAACTTCTTAAAGCTATAGCGGACTGGTATGAACGCCGTTATGATTGTGTACTTGACCCTGAGACTGAGTGTGTCGCTACTATGGGTTCAAAAGAGGGTTATGCTCACTTAACTTATGCAATAACAAACCCAGGTGATGTAGCTGTTGTCCCAGATCCTACTTACCCTATTCATGAATACTCTTTCATTTTAGCTGGTGGAAATGTAGTTAAATTTGGAATCAAGTTTGATGAGAAGTATCGTCTTGATGAAGATCATTTCTTTGAAAATCTAAATCGTGTTTTCATGGAGTCTTCTCCTAAACCAAAGTATGTTTTAGTAAACTTCCCGCACAATCCATCTACTGCAACAGTAACTCCAGAGTTTTATGTTCGTCTTGTAGCAATGGCAAAAGAGAAAAGATTTTACATCATCTCAGATATCGCATATGGTGACATCACTTTTGATGGCTATGAAACACCATCAATTATGGCAACACCTGGTGCAAAAGATGTAGCAGTTGAGTCTTTTACACTCTCTAAGTCTTATAATATGGCTGGATGGCGTGTAGGTTTCTTTGTTGGAAACCCTAAACTTATCGGTGCACTTCAAAAAATCAAATCATGGTTAGATTATGGGATGTTCACACCTATTCAAGTTGCAGCTACTATTGCTCTTAATGGTGATCAGCAGTGTGTACAAGATATAACAGATAAATATGATCACAGACAAGAAGTTCTAATAGAAGCATTTGATAGAGCTGGTTGGCATATAGAGAAAAATGAAGCGAGTATGTTTTCTTGGGCGAAGATGCCTGAGTGTGTACAACATCTTGGTTCTTTAGAATTTTCTAAACGTCTTCTTACTGAAGCTGGTGTAGCAGTTGCTCCTGGAATCGGATTTGGTGAGTATGGTGAGGGTTATGTTCGTATAGCTCTTATAGAAAATGACAACCGTATTCGTCAAGCTGCGAAGAATATAAAACAGTTTTTAAAACAGTTTCAAGAGCAAGAGAAGGAAGTGAAGTAATATGATTAAAGTTGGAATAATAGGTGTAGGAACTGTTGGAACAAGTGTAGCTGAGATATTAAGAGATAATGCTGATGTTATCTCTGCTCGTGCTGGACAAGATATAGTAGTAAAGAGTGGTGTTGTTAAAAACCTTAACAAAGATAGAGGTCTTGACATAGTTATCACTGATAATGTTGATGACATTTTAAATGACTCTGAAATTGATATCGTTGTAGAGTTAATGGGTGGTGTTGAAGAGCCATTTGAAGTAGTTAAACGCGCACTAAATTCTTCAAAAGCTGTTGTAACTGCAAACAAAGCATTACTTGCTTATCACCGTTATGAACTTCAAGATATTGCTAAAAACATAGCGTTTGAGTATGAGGCTTCTGTTGCTGGTGGTATCCCTATTATTAATGCTCTTCGTGATGGTTTATCTGCTAATCATATCGAGTCTATCATGGGAATCATGAATGGAACTTGTAACTATATGATGACGGAGATGACTAACAATGGCGTTTCATACGATGCTATCTTAAAAGAAGCACAAGAGTTAGGTTACGCGGAAGCCGATCCTACTTTTGACGTTGGTGGATTTGACGCTGCACATAAGCTTCTGATACTCGCTTCTATCGCTTATGGCATTGATGCAAAGCCTGAAGATATTCTTATCGAAGGTATTGATAATGTTAGAAGTGAAGATATCGCATTTGCTAAAGAGTTTGGTTATGCTATTAAGCTTTTAGGAATCGCTAAAAAAGATGGTAACGAAGTTGAACTTCGTGTTCACGCTTGTCTTATCAAACAAGAAGAGATGATTGCTAAAATTGATGGCGTTATGAACGCTATCTCTGTTGTTGGTGATAAAGTTGGTGAGACACTCTACTACGGTCCTGGTGCTGGTGGAGATGCCACTGCATCTGCTGTTGTTGCTAACATTATAGATATCGCAAGAAGTGGAAAATCTACTCCAATGCTTGGATTTGATAGACCGATGGAAGGGAGTAAACTGACTCTTAAACCAACTGCAAACATTGAATCAAAGTACTATCTACGTGTAAATGTAAGCGACAGAGCTGGTGTTTTAGCAAAACTAACTAAGATATTTGAGACGCATAGTATCTCCATAGAGACTATGCTCCAGCGTCCAAATGAGAACGAGAGTGCTAACCTTCTTATCTCTACGCACAGTGCAAAAGAGAGTGATATTCAAGCTATGATAAATGAGCTAGAAGCACTTGATTTTGTTAATGCTAGACCAGTAATGATAAGAATAGTGTAGTAATTACTCTTACTACTCTTTTTCTTACAAAAACATTACAATAGGGTGTCATAAAGTAAAACTAAATTAAATTATTTTAAGGACCCCTTAACACATTAAGTTTTATAATTGAGTATTATACTTAAGGGGTTTTGTATGTTAAAATCATTGCTTATATCTTTCACCTTTCTACTTTTTATGAGTGGCTGTGGTTCTAGTACTACTTCAAATAGTGAGAGTAAGTTATTAGTCTCAGCACAAATGGATTCAGATGTTCCTCTATCTATAAATCAAAAAATTGTTCTTAATTTTTCCACTGATCTAAACGCCACAACGGTAAATAGTGATAATGTATATATTCTTGATTTAATAACAAATCAAAATGTAGGTGCAGTACTTGGATTTGGTACACCAAGTTCTGACAAAATCATCATCACTCCCTATAGATACTTTAATGCATCTCATACATATAAAATAGTGTTAACCTCCAACCTTAAGGGAGTTGATGGTAGCTCTTTAAGTGCAGGATATGAACTTATTTTTAGTACACTCTCTTCGAGTTATTCAGATACTTTGGCTCCAGTCATCAAAACAACTAAACCCCAAAATGGGGATAGTGGTATTCTTGTAGGTAGCGATATTGTTATAGAGTTTGATGAGATGATTTCATCTGAGGCTCAGTATATTCCAAACGATGACTTTAAAGTTACTGATGGTGATGGGGTGCCACTGGATGGAACAGTAGAGGTCTTTAACTCTTTGATGAAGTTCATTCCATTGTCGGACCTTCCATACGACTCAAACATAACAGTTGAGTTTACATCTAGTTTAAGTGTAGAGGATATGTACGGAAATAGTGGGACACCCTCAACAACATTCTCATTTCAAACACGAACAGAAGCCTCTTCTCCAAAGTCGGATTTAGGATTTAAGTCACTCTCTCAGCTCTCATTAAATAAAAGTGCTACTACTCTAAGTACTCTTAAAAATAGTGAAGAGACATCTATAATAGCCGTTGCAACAGAGAATGCTGCAGAACGCTTTTTAGAGATTTATGAGATAAACTATGCCAGTGTTTCTGGGTTTCCAGAGTTTTCTCAAATAGGCATTTTACCTATGTTTTCTAAAATTACAAGTATGGTTTCATACCTTGATAGGTTCTTACTCGTAGGCACTATCTCAGACGGGGTTTTAGTTATAGAAGTGAACACGACAAGTGGAGTTGTCGTTCAAAGAGGGCAGTTTTTACACGGGGAATCTATATATGGCGTTAGGGTTGGAGCTTCTCAGACCAATGTTTTCGACAGAGCTTATGCAGTTGGACCTGAACTTGGACTTCAGATTTTTGACCTGAACAATACAACGGGTGCCTTAACATTGGGGAATGAAACAAATAGCTCGATTCTTGGGACAGCATTAGACGTACAAGATGTTACTTCATATGACAGTGTTGCTCAACGAGAGTTAAGGAAACTATATATAGCCGACTACAACGGTAGTGTTGTCTCTTTAGATGAAAATGGAACTTTTTTACAAAGAACAGACATAAATGGCTCCGTAAAAAAGATAGCTCTGCATGGAGACTATAATGGAGCACTGAGTTTAATGGCAGTATGCTCATCAGGAAGTGTTCAAGGTGTAGATTTTAATGGTTCAGTTCTCTCAGATGTCAGAACAAACTTGCTTGGAAATACAAGTGATGTGAGCTTATTATCAGATATGTATTCAATGAGTGAAAACATATATTATAGTTTGGGTACTAATGGGGTTGAGATTGCAAACGGTGATTATGTTCAAGAGCACATAAAAACAGTTAATGAAGTAATATCAACAGATATAATATCTAAGCAAGGTATATATTATAGTAGTAACTATCTTGTAACCTTAAGTAGCAATGGAGTGCTTGAGATTTATAATGCACTCTTTGATGATGTATCGCCTCAAGTTTACACGGTTCCATATTCCGGTGCTATTGATGTTCCAGTAGATACGACTATAGAGATTGATATCAATGAAGTATATCTAAATCATGCGACGCTTATAGCAGAGAATTTTACTATCAAGGATGACAATACTAGTACCTTGGTGCCATTTACATTAGGCGATAGTTTAGAGTTTACACTCTCTCTTGTGCCAGATAATAATCTCTCATTTGACCATCACTATACAGTTGTTATTAGTTCAGAGATAAGTGACCTCTTAGGAAATAAGCTAGCAGATGGAGTTGATCAAAACATCAGCTTCACTACAGTGGCTCAGTAAAGGCAATATCATGAAAATTTTAATATCACTAATAACTTTAACAGTTTTAGCAAATGCCAGTTACGAAAAAGTGCAACAGTTTTATGAATCAGGTGAGTACTTAAACGCCATACAAGAAGCAAAAAGTTCAACTGAGGAGTACTCAAATCCAAAACTTCATCTACTCTGGGCAAAAAGTGCAGAGTCTCTAGGAGATACTAACGAAGCGATGGCTGCTTATGAGAGGGTTGCGATGCTTGATGCTAACAGTGCAGACTCTAGGGTAGCTCTACTGAAAATCTATCAGGAGAGCTCACGAGAAGCACTTGCTCAAGAGATGAGTAGTGAGCTAGAGAACTTTCAACTTACACCCCAACAGAGAACTTCTTTAGGTCTACTCAAAGGTAAGGAGATTAATACCTTGAAGGCTCGTGCAACACTAGCTCTAGGACATGACTCAAACATAAATGTCAGTGCTAAGGCTAGTGACCTAGATGCTTACTATGGGCTGAGTGGGTACGAGGGTGAAAAGAGTACGCTCTTTGCAAGAGTGAACGGCAGTGTGAGTTATGTGAACGAACTTCAAGAGAAGGGCGGTTGGTATGTTCAAGGAGACCTGAACGCTTACTACCAAAACAACTTTGATGCTAGTTACTTTAATATGTTTGTAGGAACACTAGAAGCTGGAGTAGGTTATGCAGGAGATGGGTACACACTCTATATGCCTATTGGATATGATAGAGTAAACTATCTAGAGAGCGATCTGCTAGGGCAGATAAGAGTTGCACCAAGAGCTAACATCTCTTTGAGTGAAGATTTTATACTCAATGTAAATGCGAAATATGCCACAAGAGAGTATCAAGATGTAAAATATAAAGGGATGAGTGATTCTACGATAGCATCAGGAGCAGGACTTTACTATATATTTGACAAAAGTTTTGCATACTTAAATTTAAAATATGAAGATTTTAGACAAGATAATAGAGGAAGTATTCGATTTATAGATAAAACTATGACAACCCTTTCAATTGGGGTGAACTACAGTGTGCAAGATCTTTTTGTAGCGAGATTTGATTATAGATACAGAGCTGGTCAGTATGAAGATAACATATTTACAGATAGTGAAAGAAGAGCTGATTCTTACAACCAAGTGGAGTTAAAACTCTCTCGTTACATAGCTAAAAATTATGAGCTATTTATATCTGATAGATATGTGAAAAATGACTCTAATTACATACCGGCACAATATAGTAAAAATATTTTTATGTTTGGCGTAAGTGCAAACTACTAGGAGAAGATGATGAAGATTTTATTATTAATGATAGTTAGTTTAACGCTCTGGGCAAATATAGGAAATGTAATGGCTATAAAGGGGAGTGCAGATGTTAAACGCCAAAATGCCACATTAAACGCCACTAACGGAATGGTTCTTCACCAAGGTGATAGGATACTTACCTCTAAAAAAAGTCGTGTTCAAGTGATGCTCAAAGATAGCACTATTGTAACTATAGGAGCTAACGCCTCTTTTAGTTTTGAAGAGTTTAGTTTCGATGGAACAAAAAACTCAGAGATATCCATGCGAGCAAATCGTGGTTTCTTTCGCTCTGTAACTGGTAAAATAGGCAAGATTGCACCTGAACGATTTAAGGTTAAAACCGCTTCAGCAACCATAGGTATACGTGGAACCGACTTTTCTGGTGAGATTTTTGAAGATAGAGAGGTTTTTAAGTGTTATAAAGGTGCTATTTTCATCGAGTTTAGTGGAGAGCTGAGTGATATAAGTGAAGGTATGATGATGGAGATACTTCAAAACAGATTTGAAATCAAAGAGTTTGATGCATCTAAGGTGTCAAAAAGTGGAGGCAAAAATCTCAAAGGTTTAAGTGGAGTCATTTTAGAGTCTATAGATGGAGGTGAGATTCCAACAGAAGTTATAACAGACATAACACAGATAGTAGAAGATAGTGAAAATAATCCACCCGAAGATAATGTTAATGACAATCCAATTACTCTAGTTGATCCGATTGATCCAACTCCAGCCGATTCATTTACAGTAGATCCAAACACTGAAGATAGGCAAGTAAGCTACTAAATTGAAAACAAGTTTTCTCTTAAAGCTAGTTATAGCTGCACTCTTAGCAGTGGCAATGTCTTGGGCTTACTTGGTTATGCCTCAGACATTCTTCTCACTCGATAATCGTCTCAGAGACTTTATGTTTGTTCAAAGAGGTCCACTCCCAAAAAACTCCCAAGTAGTTATAGTAGATATAGATGAAAAATCTCTCAAAGAGTATGGACAGTGGCCATGGTCTAGAGATATCGTTTCGCAACTACTTGTTAGCTTAACGGAGTCTGGAGCTGGAATTATAGGGCTTGATATAGTTTTTGCTGAGGAGGATAAAAGTTCCCCACATAGATTTGCAAAAAATCATCCAGAGATTATTAGTAGTGTTGATAACTATGATGAGATTCTAGCAGATACTCTAAGTATGGCTCCTGTTATAGGTGGTTATATCTTTACCTTTGAAGAGAGGGATGAGGAGAACTCTCCTATGATTCCTGCAGTATTTCTTGAAAAGGGAGCAAGTTTTAGTACGATACTAGAGCCTAAAGGGATAGTTTTAAACACAGAGGTCATCCAAGACTCACTCTACTCAAGCGGCTTTTTTAACAATACCCCTGATGATGGAGGTATGATACGAAATGTGCCTCTGCTTATGCGCTATGATAGTGTTATATACCCATCACTAGCACTAGAGATGGTAAGGATTTACAATGGTGTTAACAGAGTGGAAGTTTTTGGGGATGAAGCCGGTGTAAAAGAGATAAAGATAGGCCAGAGCAAAATCCCAACAGATGGAGTAGGTCGTCTAGTGGTCAACTTCAGAGGGGCTGGGAACTACTTCAAGTATATAAGTGCAGTGGATATTATAAAGGGTGATTTTAGCAAAGAGGATATTAATAAAAAGTTTATCCTTGTTGGAACATCAGCTGTTGGACTGTTTGACTTAAGGTCTATACCCTTTGATAGTGCTATAGCCGGTGTAGAAGTGCATGCAAACACCATAGACAATATTTTACAAGGTGATTTTTTATATAAGCCTGCAGATATAGTTGCTTATGACCTGATGATGATTTGGGTAGTAATTTTTAGTGCATTTGTACTTTTTTCTTTTATCCGTTCTTGGTTTATTATTCCAGTTGCTGTGGCAGTCCTTTATGGTATACATGAACTCTTTTTTGTGTTGTTGTTTGAGTATGGAATGGTTCTTAACCTTCTTTTTCCTTTTCTCTCTTACTCTTTTATGCTTGTGGTCTCGGTCGGGATAGACTATATACGAGCATCTGCTCAAAAAGATGAAGCAAAACGGATGCTTGGAAAAAAAGTCTCACCTGCTGTTATGGAGTACTTACTTGAGCACTCTAGTGAAGATATCGTTGCTTCTAAAGAGCTTGAAGCAACTATATTTTTTAGCGATATTCGCTCCTTTACAAGTATCTCTGAGAAGATTGGTTCACCCGATAGAGTGATTCATATGCTAAATGACTATATGACGCCAATGGTTAACAATATTATTAATAGAAAAGGAACAATTGATAAGTTTATAGGTGATGCGATAATGGCTTATTGGAATGCCCCTATAAATGTAAAATATCATGCTGATGAAGCACTAAAAAGTGCAATCGAGCAGATAGAGATGCTAAAAGAGATTAATAAAACTATAGAACCAGAATATGATGTTACTATAGCCATAGGTATTGGAATCCATACAGGCAGAGTAACTGCTGGAGATATGGGTTCAGAGGGTCGTTCAGATTATACAATCATTGGTGACAATGTAAACCTAGCTTCGCGTTTAGAAGGACTTACAAAACAGTATGCAGCTCAAATACTCATCTCTGATGTAACATACAAACAGTTGCAAGGTAAATATAAAATTCGTCCTATAGATATGGTTGAGGTAAAAGGGAAGAATGAGGCTGTTGAGATTTATGAAGTCATCTGTTCAAATAAAAGTATTGATGATGTCGAAATGGAGATGTATTTAGAGGCAACAAAGTTTTTTAGAGAAGCTAATGTAGCAGAGGCATATAGGGCATACACTGAGTTAGAAAAACTTCACTCATCCACTCTCTATAAGTTTTATAAAGAGAGATGTGAACTCTTTTTACAAAACAAAGAGTTAGAGTTTACACCAGTACTTAAAATGACAACAAAGTAGAAAGCGTTTAAAGCACTACTGCCTCATTTCCATCAGTTAATATTTCCGGATTAGTAATCCCAAACACTTTATAGAGTGTTGCTGCTATACTAAGAGGCTCAAAGGTTTCACTATTTTCAGTAGGTCTCATGTAGAGTCTGTTTATTGCACCACTACTATCAACTTGAGTTTCACCTACAACTCCTCTATGTGTAAAGTACTTCTTCCCACCTAAAACTATAAAGTTTTGTAAGTTACCATGGTCCCATCCAAGTGCAGAGTTTAAGTTAACATTTCTTCCAAACTCTCCAAAAAGCATAATACTGATGTTCTGTTCTTTGCCAAGTGCTTTTAAGTGTGCTAAAGATGACTTCAGAGACTTATAGAGACCCTCACAGCGTGTTACATAGTTTCTAGCATCATTATGATCATCCCAGCCACCTAAACCACCTGTATTCATAGTGATAACTTTTGTATCAGGGTTGTTTGCCATAACTTTGATGGATGCTTCAAGTGTTTTAGCAAAAGTACTGTTTGTAGGATAAGCATCGGCACCTAAGTCTGGTGTAACTGCTGTATCTATTTGTGTTATAAACTGACTTAGAGGTTCTCTTTTATCAAAGGCATTTTTTATCTTTATGTGATTGTTATTGTTTTGTGCCATTTCATTCATAGTTTTGTTGAATGCTGGATCAAACCCTCTCTCGTCATTTTTATTGTAGTCCGTAGTTTCTCTCTCTTGTGAAGTATATTCAAACCAATACCTAACATAGCGTTTATAAGGATTGTCAAGGTTTTGATTTAGTCCAACTGCTCTTAGGTAACTAGGTACTGTAGCATTACCAGGGTTATAAAAGTTTGACTCCCCTTCCATAGTAACAAAAGGCATCACACTATCTTCAGTGATTGCATTGTTAGTTGAGAGGATATCTGTTAGACTAGCGACCATTCCAGCACTTGATTCATTAAATGAACCTTTTTGATTTTGTACAGTACAAGCACCATGAGCTTTATTATTGTTTGCTTCACGAACTTTAGAGTAACATGTTCTAAATAGAGTCATATCACCAGCTGTTATCATATCTTCTAAGTGTGTACCACCAGCTTCTTGCCAAAAGCCATTTTGAGTTTGTGTTATACCTCTAAAGTAGTCATAAGAGCTTTGAGATTTATCTTGTATCTCATCCAAGTTTGTAAGATTTCCCGCTAGTTGACTTGCTCCACCATAAAGATATATCATTATAACTTGAGCAGCGTTTGTATCATAGGTGTTTTTATCAAAGTTTACTTTTGTATAGTCAGTAGTTGCTCCACTAGCTAAACTCGGAAGAACTAAAGAAGTCGAAGCTGCAAGTGAGAGTTTTATAAAGTTTCTTCTTTTCATTTAATCTACCTTCTTGTGGATATAAGTATCTTCGAGTCGACTAACGTAGTCTAAAATTACATAGGCTACATTTCTCGCATAGGAGTCACCTTTTTTAGTGCCATCACTGTTTAAACGATTGTCTGTAATGTCAAAGAAGCCCACTGCTTCTTGAACCCCACCTGTCTCTTGTAGCATAAGAGAATCAAACATTTGCATCTCTTCTTTGTTTGCTACTCTTGCTGTAGTGGTCTCAAAAATGTAGTTTATGAGATTGTGAAGTGAAGTGATTCCATCACTATAATCAACTTCGTAGTTTTCTTGGGCGATGAAACTATCACTCCATCCCTGTCTTGCCGAGTTAGAATGATTATTATCATAGCTAGGGTTTGAACGTCTAAGTAAAACTTCTTCTCTTATATACTTAGTATAGTTTGCAAATGAGAGAGTATCTAGTGGTACTCTCTCAATCTTTCCGAGTTTATATTTCATACTTGCTTGGTGCATGTTCTCCAGTGCAATCTTGAAGTAGTAGATTGACTTGTTACGAGTTTTGTATTCGAGTTTTTTAGTGAGAGAAAAGTAAGTCTCTTCTGCACTTTTTGCTTTTGTTGTATGTAAAAGATACTCTTTTGAGAAAACTATCTGTTTTAATATACCCTGCCATGTCTCCGGTTTAGAATCCACTATGCTTTGTGTGATAGATTCGATTTGAGCGGGTGTATTGTCGATAAAGAAAAATGATACTAATCGTTTTACTACACCATAAGTAAAAGAAGATGACTTGACAAGCTCTCTGTAAAAGTCATCACCATTATAGATGGTAGTACCAAAAAGGCTAAGTGCTTGAGTGTTTTCATTGAGACCTACAACAAGAGTATCGTTATCTCGATCTAGCTTCCAGTTTTTTAGAGCAGTTGCTGCTATGGGTACATGGCTATCATCACCATCTAAAGTGTAAATTTCTAGCATTTCACGTCCATTATCTTCTGGACTTCTAAATCGTCTCCAGTTATCATCACTAGCCATATGTATGTAAGTGATAAAACGCATGCCGGTGTCATCTTCAAGTAGTGTTACTAGTCTGTTGTAAACACGAGCAACATTTGGTGCATGGCTTGAGTCTAACTCGTAAGCAGGAGAGAACATTATAGTCTGAGTTAAGATATATGCAACCCAGTTGTTGAAAAAATATTTATCTAAATCTTTAGCAGCATAAAACCTTGAAAGAACATCTATAGCTTCAGAATGACCACTTGGTCTATAAAACTTCTCTTCATCAATGATAGTTGATTCTAGTAGATCTTTATCTGTTGTCTCTTCTTTTAAGTCAAGAGCTACTTGAGATAAAAAATCACCGGAGTTGATTTTCTCTTTTAATGTAGAGAGTGAATAACCGTAAAAAAGAGTACTGAGTAGTTTATCTGCTACAAGTAGCTTAGTAGGTTCATCAAGAGTGTTAAAATCGCTATCCGTTAAGGGTTCTAGTCTGTAACTCTCTTGAGACATCTCTTGCTTGTAAAAAGAGAGACCTTCGTAACTAATGGCAAATTTTGGATCCCCAGATGAGACCTCTTCTGAGTCAGTTGAATCCTCCGTGCTTCCACAAGCAGTAAGAAAAATTGTTAAGATTAAAAGTAGGTTTATAGGTATAATATGTTTCATAAAAATGAGAGACTCCTAACTATGATTTGAACTATAAGGATAGCGGATAATTTATTTATAATTTCTTATACATAGTGAGTGAGAACTTAAGATGACAACTAAGTAGATAAAGCGTAATGCGTTTGTAACAATCTTTGAGTATAATATAATAAAAAACAGGGTTAAATATGAAAAAACTACTTCTACTGTTGAGCTTTTACTCTCTTGTGTTCTCCGAGAGTTATAAATCTCAAACTATAGGAGTAGAGTTAAACCCACTTAGGCCTTTTTTTTCAGTTATGACAAATGGCCTTACCTTCTCAGGCTCACTTAATATTTTTAATTATGACAATGCCGTAGAGATTTCCTTTCCACTTACTTACAACCAACATAGCGTTACGAGATATGAAGATTATGAGGATACGACACATAGTTATGATGAAGTCGATTTGAACGCAGGTATTCATGCAAGAAAGTATTTAAGCGCTGGCATTAAAGGATTTTATCTTGGAGTCTTTGGTCGTTATACCTACTTAGAGGGTAAACTTAAAGATGATTATAGATTAGCCAATGTTCATAAATTTGGAGCTGGTGGAGAGTTCGGGTTTCGTATAATGAGGCATCGTGGTTCACGGATTTATTGGGGTATGAGTTTGGGTGTCGGCAGGTACTTCGGTGAGAACAATAATGTTTTTGAGCACAACTATCCTGCTATGATGATAGATGATAGGGAGTACTTCATAGATATTGAAGCACTAAAATTTGGTTATGAGTTTTAAATGATGAAAATTACACGCTTATTAATAATGTTTGCGCTTTTTCTTACAGGTTGCGTTGAGTATAAAGATGATCCAATATGTAGCGAGTACAATTACGTTACACTCAAAGAGGTACGATCTTCGGTGAAAGTAAAGGCCCCAAGAGAGGTTCAAAATGCGGGAAAAATATATATTTATGAGAACTTAGTGGTTATAAATGAGCCAAATAAAGGTGTGCACCTTATAGACAATCAAGATAAATACAATCCCATTGCGCTTGTGTTTATAGAGATACCAGGCAACATAGACATAGCCGTAAAAAATGGATATTTGTATGTTGACAGTTTTGTAGACTTGGTTGTTATTGACATTAATGATTTAACCAATATATATGAGATAAATAGAGAAGAGGATATTTTTACATATGATAGATATCAAGCTCTATCTGCGGATAGCTCTAATATTGAAAATGAGTGCGACTATGGTGATGAAAAAGGATTTGTCATAGGAGTTGAAAAATGAAAATATATTTAGTATCTTTTTTGATTGGACTTTTTTTAATTGGATGTGGTGGCGAGAGTACAGGAAGCTCCTATTCAGCAACTAGTGGCGTTTCTGGTTCAATGGCAAGGTTTAGTATAGTAGGAGATCACCTCTACAGTGTAACTGGAGAAGTGATGAACGTCTTTGATGTATCAGATGCGTCAAACCCTCAAAGAGTCTCACGAACACTGCTTGATTTTGATGTTGAGACTATTTTTTCGTATAAATCATATCTCTATTTGGGAGCAGCTTCAGGTGTCTATATATATGATATAAACATCACTACCCAACCAACAAAAATTGCTGATTTTACTCATGCCCAAAGTTGTGATCCCGTTGTAGTGGCTGATGATATAGCATACGTCACACTCAATACAAGTCGCTCTTGTTTTAGAAGAACAACAGGTCAGAGTCGTTTAGAGATAGTGAACGTCAAAGACCCAAAAAATCCAAAACTAATAAGAGCTATTGATATGTGGGCACCAACGGGCTTGGCTCTTAATGATAATAAACTATTTATATGCGATGGGAGTGATGGACTTAAAGTTTTCGATGTAAATAAGAGTGAAGAGAACACTACGGTAGATGTAAGGATAAGTTCATTGGAGACAAAGCGAAATATAAATTGTTACGATTTGATTGCGAATGATAAAACGCTGTATGTATCCAACAGGAGTGAAATTAATCAGTTTGACTATACGGTAAATCCTATGTCAAACTATGGGACTATAAAATAGATGAAAATTTTAATAACGGGAGCAAGTTCTGGTCTTGGGGCGGAACTTGCTCGACAATACGCGACTAAAGAGAATGAGCTAGTACTACTTGCTCGTCGTGAAGATAAACTCTACAGCCTTCGTAAAGAGCTTTATGAGAAAACTAAGAGTGTTGAGGTGATTGTTGCAGATGTTACTGAGTTTGAAGAGTTACAAGTTAAGATAAAAACAATAGATACTTTAGATATGGTAATACTAAACGCAGGTATATCACTTGGTCACAAAGGAGATGGCGTTCCTCCTTTAGCTGATTTTAAAAAACTCTATGATGTAAATGTAGTCTCAAATCATGCCATACTTGAAGTACTTATTCCTAAGTTTCAGGAACAAAAAAGTGGTAAGATAGTTTTCATATCTTCTCTGGCTTCTCTTTTTTCAATGCCAAGTTCAAAAATCTACTCTTCATCTAAGCGAGCACTAAATGCTTATGCCGAAGGTATAAGGTACAAATATAATCGTGATGGCATAAAAGTTATCAATATTTTACCTGGATTCATTAAGAGTGAACTCACCGATAAGAATGAGTTTAATATGCCATTTTTACTTGAAACAGAAGATGGCGTTTCGCGAATAATAAAGGCGATAGAAAAAGAGAAACGATTTTACGCTTTTCCACTCAGATTTTATTTAATTATAAAAATTTTAAACTTATTTCCAAGCTTTTTAAGAGAGAAAATTGTAAACTTCATTAACTGAAAAACTGGGAATTTTACCATGGAAAATATTGTAACTATAGATAGTGTTTGTGCTTATTGTGGTGTTGGTTGTGACATCGCTGCACATGTTGACACTAAAGAGAACAAGATAAAGAAAATTTTTGCACACCCTGATGGTACTACATCAGAAGGAAAGCTTTGTGTGAAAGGGACACATGGCTACGACTTTGTTGATTCAAAAGAGAGAATCCAGTCGCCTCGTATTCGCAAAAGTTTCTTAGAAAAAAATCCTGATATAAAAGAGAAAATCGCCTCTTCACTTACTGAGCTAGATGATACTTGGTATGAAACAGACTTAGATGCAGCTACAACTGCTGGGGCTATGAAGCTTAAAGATATTCAAGTAAATCATGGAAGAAAATCAGTATGTTCACTTGGCGGAGCAAGAAGCTCTTGTGAAAGTGCATACTACTTCCAAAAGTTTACTCGTTACACATTGGACTCTCCACATGTTGACAACTGTGCTCGTGTTTGTCACTCCCCTTCGCTTAAAGGGATGAGACTTACTATAGGTGAAGGTGCAGCTTCAAATCCATTTGATGATATCTATAAAACTGAGTTTATGATCGTTATGGGCTCTAACACGACAGAAGCTCACCCTATCGTTGCTAACCGTATGATAAAAGCGGCACAAAACGGTACTGGTATTGCGGCGTTTGATGTTCGTGAGATAGGACTACATAAGTTTTCTAAGTACAAGGTAGTTACTCCGCATGAGTCAAACCTACTTGTGTTAAATATGATAGCTTATACTATCATCACTGAAGAGC